>CAZLDA010000327.1:0-5365 GCA_964557875.1 uncultured Pseudomonadales bacterium
ACAGGCCGTTCACCTGGCCGACCGTCGCGCCGGCGGTGTCGATCAACACGCTGTGGCGCAGCACTTCGTCCTGCATCTCGCCGCGCAGCCGGTCAAGGCGGCGGATGCGCTCTTCGATCGCGCGTTCGACGTGCGCGACCGCGACCGTCGGCGCATCCGCTTGCGCGCAGAAGTAGTCGGCCTCGCGCAACAGGTCGGTGATGTCGCGCAGGCGTGTCGTCAGCTTGCCGGCGTCGCCGAGCACTCGCGCACCGTGTTCGACGACTCGCGCGACCGCCGCGCGATTGAAGGGCCGCAACTTCTCGCGCCGTACGATCGATGCGATCTGTGCGCCGTAGTGCTGTGAATTCTCGATGCTGCGATCGATGCGATCTTCGAAGTCGGCGGAGACTTTGAACAGATCGCCGAAGTCCGGATCGAACGCCGCAAGCAGGTAGTACACCTGACGCTCACCGATGAGGATCACTTTGACGTCGAGCGGAATCGCGTCGGGTTCGAGCGACGCGGTGCTGACCAGACTCATGAGCTGGCCGAGCGATTCCATACGAATCTCACGCGCGAACAACGCGCGTTTCAGCGCTTGCCACGCATACGGCTCTACCAACAGGCGTTGTGCATCGACGATCAGGTAACCGCCGTTCGCGCGGTGCAGTGCGCCGGGTCGGATCAGCATGAAGTCGGTGACCAGCGAGCCGAATTGCGCGATGTATTCGGAGCGCCCCAGCATGTTCTGCATGCTTGGATTGCTTTCGTAGACGATCGGGGCGGTGGCAGCCGTCGAATTGTCGACCAGTACATTCACCTGGTAGCGGCGCAGTTGCATCTGCAGGCTCATCGCGAACGGCGACTCGCGCTCATCGCTCGCCTGAAACAGCTGACTGTTGGCAAGGACGTCCTCGCGCACGGCATCGAGATAGCGCGCCAGCGTCGCGTCGTCGCCATACGTGTCCTTCATCGCTTCGACGGGCTGCGCGACGACGGAATCGGTGACTTCGCGCTGCAAACTGCGAATACGTTCGCGCCGCTCTTTGTGCCATTGCGGCATCTCCTCGACGTGTCGGCGCAACTGTTCGGACAGACGAGCCATCGTTTCGCGTATGCGTTGCCGTTCATCGGCCGGCAGCGCTTCGAACTGCTGATCGCTGAGAATCTGGCCGTCGCGCAGGGGTGCCATCACGAAGCCCTGCGGCGTCGGTGCGAGACTCAAGCCGCTTTCATTTGCTTCGTTTTCAATCGCCTGCCCCCACGCGCGCTGGCGCTCTTCGAAATCGCGATCGATCTCGGAGACCTTGTTGCGAAAATGCTCGCTGTCGAATGCTGCGGGGATGGCCACGCGCAGATCGTCGGTGAGTCGCGCCATGTCGTGTTTGAAACGCATCGCCCGACCCGGTGCGAGTGAAGCGGCCGCGGGCCGGCGTTCGTCTTCGAAGTTGTTGAGGTAAACCCAGTCGCGTGCGCTGTCGGGTCGTTCGACACGGCGCTCGAGGAATTCGCGCACGATCTCGAGTTGATGGCTGCCGGGCCGGCCCAGCACGAACAGGTTGTAACCGTCGCCGCGCATGTCGATGCCGAACGCCAGTGCGCGCAGCGCGCGCGTCTGCCCGAGCACACCGTCCGGTTGCGTCAACTCCGCGGTCGTTTCGAACGGGAAAATGGCGGGATCACAGCGTGTGTACAACGCTTCAGCCGACAGAGGTTCGATCCGATCAGCCACGCGACGCACCTCGTTGCACAACGATGCCCAATTGCAGCACGGGCCACGTCGATTTCGAAAGACGCATGATCCCGGCTTATGTCTTTGGGGCTGAATCCGTACTTTCCGAAACCTGGAGGGCCGGCCGACTTCGCGCTTCGCGCGAGCCAACTACGCGATATCCCGGACTGACAGCGCGCGCGCGCAGGACTCCAATTCCTGCAGACGAGCGGGGCATTCCCGCCGTCATCGACAGGAGGAAACACCATGGCGGATACCAACAAGCAGAAGGTCAGCGTGGAGATCGAGAAGGACGTGCCGGCACCGAAGCCGGCAGAGCGACCGCTTACGCGCTTCGAAGAAATGGAGCGCGACGTCGAGCGGTTGTTCGAACAACTCACCGGGAACTGGCGTTTCCCACTACGCGCCGAATGGCCATTGCTTCGCGGTCAGGGCAGTGCTGCCGCGTCGCCACGCGTCGACGTGATTGAGCGCGACGGTGAAATCGTGGTGCGTGCCGAGTTGCCCGGCGTCGAGAAGAAAGATCTCGATGTGTCGCTGACCGATCGGGCCGTCACGATCAAGGCGTCGACACGCCGGGAAACCAAGGAAGAGAACGGCGACTACCACCGCCGCGAAATCTCCACCGGCTACATATCGCGTGTCGTTACGCTGCCGTCGGACGTCGATCCGTCTGCGTGCAAAGCCGAGTTCAAGGACGGAATCCTCGAACTGGAGATTCCAAAGCAGTCGAAGGCGACGCGGGTGCAGGTCGACGTGAAGTAACGGGTGAACAGATCGGCGCTTAAACGCCGATCTTCGCCAGCGTCTCGACGATTTCGCGCAGGATGCGCTCTGCGACGCGGTGTTTGACCGCGAATTCGACTTCGATCGTCTTTGCGCGCTCGGCCAGCGCGTCTGCCGGACCGCTGCGAGTGTCGAGTGCGCGGTGGATGTCGCGGTCGAGTTCGCGCATCGACTCGAGCGTCTCGGCGTCGACACCCGTCGAGTCGAGTTCAGCGCGCAGCTGTTTCAACAGTTCGCGGACACGTTCGGCGCTCATATTCCATCCGATTGAAAAGTTGGGACTAGCAAGTTGAGGGCCAGCTTACCGAAAGTTGCGCGGCGCTCGCCACGTTCACGATGTCGCGTGCAGCTTGTGCAGGCTCAGCCAGCGAAAGATGTCGGATGCGTGCAACAGTCCCACGATCGCGCCGCGTTCGATAACGGGTAGCGGCTCGTCGGTCATCTCGGCGATGCGTTCGAGTGCGGCCGGTCCGGCGAGATCGGGCGCCAGCACCGGCACCGATGTAATCGGACGCATCACGTTGCGCACGAGCAGGTGCGTGCGCTCGGCTTCCGGCGTTCTTGCGACGTCGCGCTGCGCGACCATACCGATCGCGCGACCGTCTTCGACAACGGGCCATGATGTCTGTGCGCTGCGCAGCAGCAGGCGATCGACGAAGTCGGCGAGTGTGCAGTTGGGTGCGACCGATTCGAAATGTGTGCGCATCAGATCGGCCACGGCCAGACCGTGCAGCGAGCGGCGCACCAGCAATTGCTGATAACCCGACGCCGCGGCGTTGCCGAGGAAAATGCCGATGACGATGAGCCAGAGGCCGTCGAGCGCGCGGCCGCCGAACAGGTTCAGAACGCCCCACGCGATCAGGAACCACGAAAATGTTCGTCCGCATGCTGCGGCAAGGCGCGTTGCCTTCAACTGGTCGCCCGACCACCACCACAACGCCGCGCGCAACACGCGGCCGCCGTCGAGCGGGAAACCGGGAACCAGGTTGAACAACGCAAGCGCGAGGTTCACCGGTGCGAGCCAGACGCAGATCGTCGCGAGCGGTGTGAGCGCGGCCATCGCGGCGCCGGGATCGGCGATCACGCGGTCCGGGAAATCCGGCGGCGCGAGTTGAGCGCCTAGGAACGCGAACACCAGTGCGATTGCGATGCTCGTGAGCGGTCCGACGATTGCAATGACGAATTCGCTGCGCGGGTCGGTGGGTTCCGAGGCGATTTCCGCGACGCCGCCGAACACGAACCGCGTGATCTGCGGCACCGCGATGCCGCGTCGACGCGCCACGACCGAGTGCGCGAGTTCGTGCGTCAGCAGCGACGCGAGAAACAGCAGCGTGGCCGCAAACGCGGTCGTCCACGCCATCCACCACGGCCAGTCGGGATGCCAATGTCCGAATGCGCCTTGCGCGAGACTCACGAGGATCAAGGCGACGATGACGATCACGCTTGCGTGCAGACGCACCTGAATGCCGAAGATGCGTGCCAGCGCCACCGACGCTTTTGCGTTCCGCGCGTTGGTACTCATGTCGGGACCGGGAACATCAGCGGCTCCAGGTGGCTCGCAGCATCACGTCGCCCGGTGTGTATTGCAGATCCACGTCGCCCTGATAGGCGTGGTGCAGTGCTTCCGCGATCGCGCGCGCCAGATGCGAGTCGGTGAACGTGATCTCGAGTCCGCGCCCAGTGCGCTCGCGACCCATCTCGCGCTTCAGCGGATGTTCTTCGCGTTCGTGTGCTTCGACGTGCGCGATCAGTTGGAGGATTTCGGGCTCGTGCGCGCTCAGGAAGTCGCCCTCGGGCAACGTCAGGTATGCGGCGGGCACCTTGTCGCGGATGCGCTGGCACGCCGGGCATACGTGTTCGACGGCGCGCTTTGGCTTCGCACGCCAGCTCCATTTGCCGCGCGAATGCACGGCGCTGCAGTCCGGACATACCGCGCTGCCCGCGATTTTGCGGCGCGCGAGGTATGGATCCGGACTCTTCTCGAACGGATGCACGAAGCGGGTTTGCCGCGTCGATCGGCGCGGCGGCGGGCGCGTAGTCATGACCATTTGAATCGCTCCGACGATATGTCTAAGGCGCACGATAACGAGATTCGAGTCGCGGGCCGTTACGTATTTGCCCGTATCGAATGTGCTGGCCCACATCCCGACAATGCGCAGCGTCCCAACGCGGATCGGAAATTCCATGTCACTCGCCATCGAGCATCCCGAGTACAACTACGCCGTAGTGCGGCGCTTCAGCATCATGACGGTGGTGTGGGGCATCGTCGGCATGACCGTGGGCGTGCTCATCGCGGCTCAGCTCGCATGGCCCGCGCTCAATTTCGACGTGCCGTGGTTGTCGTACGGGCGACTACGTCCGCTGCATACCAACGCCGTGATCTTCGCGTTTGGCGGCTGTGCACTGATGGCCTCTGCGTTCTACGTCGTGCAGCGCACGTGTCGTGTGCGGCTCATCTCCGACGCACTCGCGTCGTTCGTGTTCTGGGGTTGGCAGATCGTGATCCTGTCCGCTGCCATCACGTTGCCGCTCGGGCTTACGAGCGCGAAGGAATATGCCGAACTGGAGTGGCCCATCGACATTCTGATCACGGTCGTATGGGTGGCGTTCGCGGTCGTGTTCTTCGGCACGATCGCGAAACGTACGGTCAACCACATCTTCGTTGCGAACTGGTTCTTCGGCGCGCTGATCATCGGCATCGCCGTGCTGCATATCTTCAACAGCCTCGAATTGCCGGTGTCCGCGTTCAAGTCGTATTCGATCTACGCAGGTTCGATGGATGCGATGGTGCAGTGGTGGTACGGCCACAACGCGGTCGGCTTCTTCCTGACGGCCGGTTTCCTCGGGATCATGTACTACTTCGTG
>CAZLDA010000328.1:0-5354 GCA_964557875.1 uncultured Pseudomonadales bacterium
CGATCGCATAAGTAATCAAATCCGAGCGGCCGATCACTTCGTCGAGCAGCCCCAAAACCAGCGGCGTGCCGTCTTTGGTTGCTCTCCAGACGCGCAACGCACCGTGCGGTGGCTGCGATCCTGCGAGTGCGGCGATTGCAGACCTCTGTTCGGCCGTTAGTGCGAACACGAACGGCTCAAACGAATCGGCTGAGGGGAAGATCGACGTCTGGGCCGCGTCGATGGTCAGATAATCCGCAGCGACGACCACGTTGGCCGGCATCATCAGCGCGGCTGCGCCAATGAAACCGAACACACCGCGATCGGCGTCTGCCATCAGAACTGATATCCCATGCCGAAATTGATCTGGTCGCTGCCGCCGGTGCCGTGGAAATGCTGATAGTCTGCTTTTAGAACGACGCCTTGCGCGAACAGGAAGTTGACCCCGCTTGTGATGATATCTTGATCAGGCCCGTTTTCAGGCGTTAGGCCCGGCGAAAGATCGGAGTAGTTCGACGCTGTGTTAAGACGCTCGAACCGTACGAATGGGCGCAGCGAATTGTCCTCCCAGTCGAACAGACTGTAGGCCATCTGGCCGTACCAGCCGTAGAAGCTCTCGGGAATCAAGGTCGGATTACCAATGAACGTGAGGTTCACTTTCGAAGTACTCGAGATGTGGCCGTTCGCGTATAGCGCCGCGAACTCGAATCTGCCGGGCGACCAGGTGCCGTGCGCTTCCCATAGCGTAACCACGTTGTCGTCAAACCCGGGCTGCCCCTGAGCGGCATCGCCGCTGAAGATCGACGCGCCGAGCCGCAGCCCCGGAATACCCGTGTAATTCAGCGCGAAAACGCCTGACATGTCGCTTGCCTTCGCCAGCGCCATTTCCTGGTGAATCGAACCGAGCGGCGATTCCTTTCCTTCAGACGAAGTCGGATCCCATTTCGACAGATCGAAGCCGGTGGTCAGCCCTGCATCCCAGCGCAATCCGAATTCGGTGGTGCCTTGAAGCAGCATGCCGCCTTCACGCCACGTCGTCGGGATGATCGCCGTCTCTACGCGGTTGCGGAACACGCCGTAGAAACGCGTCGGTTCGTGATTCTCGTTGAGCAGACCGCTGGGAATCAGAAACAGCCCCACCTTACCGAACAGCCGATCGTCGAAAGTGCGTTCGATGTACAGCTGTTCGACCTCGACTTCGCCGGGATCGTCGGCTGAGCTCACTGCATTCTCGATCTCGAGTTCGCTGACCAGCCGAGTTTTTTCGTCGAACTCGTTGCTCATCCCCACCACGAAGCGGCTGACCGTAGCGGTGGTATCTGACGGATTGTCTTTGGGGCGCGCGTAGTCGACTTGTCCGTATCCGAAGAAATTCAGACCTGAGTCGTTGGTTGCGCTCGACGTCGAACTGGCAGTTTCGCCGATGACTTGCACCGGGACCGCCGTAAGCGCCGTCGTTGTGTTCTTTTGCGCCTGCGACACTCGCGCGAGTTCCGACTTCAACGTTGCGACTTCACCCGCAAGCGCCGCGAGTTGCGCTTCGAGTTCCTGCTGCGTGGCCGCGGACGCGGGCAGCGACATGAGCGTGCCGATCGCGAAGGCGAGCACGGCACGAGAAGCCGATGGGACACGAATGGCTATGCGTTGCATGAATGACCTCTAGTCGTGGAAGGCAATCTTGGAAACAGGTGGAAGGTGGATCAGAGTTGGAAGCCGTCGGTGAGCGTTTGCATGAAAGCAACGACGTCTTCGATTTCCGCGGGAGTGAGCGCAGGTTGCTCGCCCGCTTTCCGGTTGTAGGGAACTTCGGTGATGTTGACGTTCGCAACGTACTGCGCCGGCAGGTCGTCGAACTTGTGGACTGCGCCACCAACGTCGACGGAATACCACTCTTCCGGATTCGTATCGCGGCGCACGTAGAACGCGAGCGCTTGGGCGAGCGTGGCAAAGCGGCCATTGTGGAAGTAAGGCGCGGTGAGCGCGATGTTGCGCAACGTCGGCACCTTGAACGCGCCGCACAGGTCGCGCGCGGTGGCGAGGTCGTCGCGAAAGGGACCACACAACCCGAGATCGAAATACGTTGGATCGTCGTTTGCGGGAATCGCCGCGTTACGCGGCACGCCGAGATTGTCGTAACTGAAATCGGTGAACAGCGGAGGCTCGCCATTCGGACCGCGGCCGCTCGGATGGCAAGCAGCACAGTTGCCCTTGAGCGGGTCGTTGAACAACGCTAGTCCGCGTTGTTCAGCGGCGGTCAGTTGTGCTTTGCCCGCGAGGAAATAGTCGTATTTGCTGTCGAAGGGCGCGAAGTCCGGGTCTTCCGTCTCATAGCGCGCGATTGCGGTGAGCGCACGATCGAAGGCCACCTCGGGCTGATCGAAGACGTCGTTCCCGAAGAGGGTCTTGAAGTCGGCGGCGTAGGTGGCGCGGCTCAGCTTGTCGCTCACATCGGATGCTGCCGCATTTGCCATCTCGTGCTCTGCGAGAAAGGGACGGCTCGCTTGTTCGGCCAGCGAGGCAGCGCGTCCGTCGCGGTCGAATCCGCCCAGCGGCGCACCGTCCTCGTAACCGAACGTCGGTGTTTGCGCAACGTATCGCAGCGAAGGGGCGTTGCGAAATCCAGGAACGTCGAGGCTCGCGCCACCGATCGGGACAGGTTCGTTAACACCGGATGCCAGTGCGTGGTCGGGATCGTGGCAGGTTGCACACGACACCGTGCCGCTGGCCGACAACGATGGATCGTTAAAGATCTTCTCGCCGAGTTGTGCAAGCGACGAGATTCCTGCGCCGTCAACGGGACCGCCAACGGTTCCACCACCTGAGCCGCCTCCACAAGCTGATAGCACCGATAGGGCTAAACCGGCCGACAGCAGTAGAGTGACGGCTTGAAGAGACGACCGCGAAAAGGCTGACATGACTACTTTGGTGTCCGGATGGGGGCAGGGGCGAATACAAATGATAATAATTATCAGTTTCGTTTCCTAGTGGGCGTTTTCAGTGTTGCCTGAAGATGCGCTCGAGACCGCCACGTGCTCACGCCTGCGCCCCGCGCTTGGAACGTTCGTGTCGGTTTGTTGCATTGCAAGCAACCAGGCAGATGCGGAGCGCGCGAGTGCCGCGGCGTTCGAGGCGTTTGCAGCCGTGCATCATTTGATGCATCCAGTGTCGGGGCAGGATCTCGTTGCGCTTCGATCTGTGCAGATAGGGCGCGCCGTTCGGATCCACCCGTGGACCTGGGATGTACTCACGCTCTCCGCGGACGTTAACGATGCGTCAGAGGGGCGATTCGACCCGTGCTTGCCCGAATGCGACGGGCGTATGCGCGATATCGAACTGCCCGAGCCGGAGGTGGTCGTCATTCGCAAGAGGGTCGCGCTCGACCTCGGCGGAATCGCCAAGGGTTTTGCCGTCGACAGAGCGATTGCGCGGCTGATGGCCGTCGGATGCGTCGGTGGGCAGGTGAACGCGGGTGGCGACATGCGCGTGTTCGGAGAGAACACGACACCGGTGTGGTTGCGAACGGAACGCGGCGGACGCTGTATCACATTGCGCGATCAAGCTTGCGCCCTAAGCGATCCGTTGGTTAGGCATCGACCGTCGGAACACCGCGGCTACTACGATCGCGTCGCACCCGTTGAATCGGGCGAGCTCAATGCAGCGGCGGTCGTCGATTTCACCGCGCGGACGGCCGATGCGCTGACGAAATGCGTGCTGTTATGCCGGCGCGACGCAGCGTTGTTGAAACGGCTGCTATCGCAGTTCGATGCGGCATGCATCGATCTGGACCCGCTGACACAAAGCCGGATTGAGCCGACGCCATAAAAAAGGCCCGGCGGTTTGCGCCGGGCCAATCTTTAGGAGTCACACATACCAGAGTGGTCGTCCTGGGGAGAAGTCGGCCACTCTCGTCATCACCGGTCGTTTGGGGGAGGCACGGTGACGATAGGCGAAGTAAAGCCCAAATCTGCAGCTGCGCCAGTGAACTGGTTCCAGTTTCACCGGATCGGCGGACATCGGATCGATACTGTAGTATCGGCACTCCTGAACCGGCTGGACTCAACAGCTGATCATGATTGTCGATGCGCAAGGGAGGCGTTTTCGTAACCTGCGGGTGAGTCTCACCGCGGCGTGCAACTACGCCTGCGACTACTGCGTGCCGAACGGCAAGCGCCTGGTTGCGGCCGAAGACGAACTGTCGGCAGCGCAGATGATCCGCGCGGTGCAGCTACTGGTGTCGGCAGCGGGTATCGAGAAGCTGCGAATCACCGGCGGAGAGCCGCTAGTATCGCCGAAGTTCGACCAATTTCTGCCGGCGGTGATGCAGCAGCCGTTGCGCGACGTTTCGATCACCACGAACGGGCAGTTGCTCGAGAAGAAGTCCCGGTTGATCCTCGATTCCGGCATCAAGCGTTTGAACGTGAGTCTCGACACGCTCAATGCGTTCGCGTTTTCAAAGATCGCGCGCGGCGGCGACCTGGCCACGGTTCTGCGCGGCATCGAATTGATGCTTGTGGCCGGCATAAAGCTGAAGATCAACATGGTGCCGATGCGCCACTCGAACCTCGATCAGGTGGTGCCGCTGCTCGAGTTCTGCCTCGAACGGGGAATCGAACTGCGCTTCATTGAACTGATGAACATGGGCCATCTGAAGCACAGCCCCGACTACGTCCGGCAATTCGTCGGGCAGGCGGAACTGCTGGAGCTGATCGGCGCGCGCCATACGTACGCACGAACGGATGCCGCCTACGACTCCACGTCGGTGCGCTACGAAATCCCTGGTACTGGGGTCTTCGGCATCATCGCGAATGAATCGGAGCCGTTCTGCAGTGCATGCACGCGCCTGCGACTGTCTTCGAACGGCTTCCTGTACGGCTGCCTGTCGAACACCCACCGCCATTACATCGGCGATCTTCTCGATTGGCCCGAGCACCTCGCCCTCGCGCGGTTGCAGGGGTTACTGGTTAAGGCACTCGCGGATAAGCAGTCCGTATCGTTCCGCGGCGAAGTCACCGTCATGAAGTTCATCGGCGGCTGATACGGCGGTGTCTTCTATACTTGCGCTGAACATTCCTGGCGCTTGCCGATATGACACGGATATTCCTTCTCGTCGCGTTGGCCACTGTGGCGGTCGGCTGCACCATCGAACGAATCGAGCAGGACACGACCCGGGCGTTCGGCATCGCGGGTGCGACGGATCAGCTATCGGTTGAACGCAGTTCCCGGTGGCGCCTCGATGATCCGGGCTATCTGACCATCGTTGCCGAGTACGCACCTGAAGATCCGGCACAGGTCGCGCTACTGAACGCGGCGTTTTCCGGGGTGAATCGTGTATATCCCCAGACCGTCCTCGATCCGATTCCGGTCGGCGCTGTTAC
>CAZLDA010000329.1:0-2695 GCA_964557875.1 uncultured Pseudomonadales bacterium
AGTCCAGGCCTTCCGACGATCCCCCCGTGCTCGCGACGTCTGCCGATTGGAGCATTTACCGCCGTTTGCTGACCTACGTCGTTCCGATGTGGCCGTATTTTCTTGTTGCGCTGGTCGGATTCAGTCTTGGCAACGGCGCGGAAGCGTATTTTGCGCGGCTCTTCGGCGACATCGTGGAAGCGTTGGCAAAGCCGGGACCCGATGACTGGCTGAAGTTTCCGTTGCTCATGTTGGCTACCGTGCTCGTGCGTGGCCTCGGTGACTTCGCCGGCGAGTTCTTTCTGTCGCGCGTTTCTTACCGGGTGGTGCACCAGCTGAGGATTCAGTTGTTCGACCAGCTGTTGCGCATGCCTAGCGCCTATTTCGATCGCAGCGCCAAAGGACATCTCGTTTCACGGATCACGTTCAATGTCGCACAGTTGCGCGACACCGCCACCGACGCGCTCAAGACCGTCGTGCAGGATGGTTCGAAGGTGATCGTACTGCTCGGCGCGATGATCTGGGCGAACTGGCGTCTGACGATGATCTTTCTGGTGATCGCTCCGGTCGTCGCGATCGTGGTTTCGTACGCGAGCAACCGGTTTCGCAACATCAGCCGGCGTATTCAGAACTCGATGGGCGACGTGACCCATGTAGCGTCTGAAGCTGTGAACGGCTATCGGGTGGTCCGCACGTTCGGCGGCGAAGCGTACGAGCGCAAACGTTTCGAGAAATCGAGCCGTGCGAACCAGCAACAGAACTTGAAGATGGTAGTGACGAAGGCCTGGAGCACCGAGATCATCCAGGTATTCGTGGCCGGCGCCCTGTCGGTGCTGATCGCGTTGCTTTTTCAACCCCGCATCGCGGGCGCGATGTCTCCGGGTGATGTGGTCTATTTCGTCGGTCTGGCGGGATTGCTCGCGCGCCCCATAAAGAAGCTGTCGGAGGTGAACTCCCGCCTGCAGCGGGGCCTCGCCGCAGCAGAAGACATTTTCTCGCAACTCGATCAGGACACCGAACAGGATAGCGGCACGTTCACGGTAGCGCGGGCAACCGGCCGGCTCGAGTTTCGAAACGTTTCATTCGCGTATGAGTCGGGTGGTGGCCCCGTATTGCACGACATCGATCTGGTCGTGGAACCCGGACAACGCGTGGCGTTGGTGGGGCGATCGGGTGCCGGCAAGTCGACATTGGTCAGTCTGATTCCGCGCTTTTATGATGTGAGCAACGGCGAAATTCTGCTCGACGGCAGACCGCTTGCCGACTACGACCTGCGTTCGCTGCGCGATCAGATCGCTCTGGTCACCCAACAAGTGGTGCTGTTCAACGATACGCTTGAACGCAACATCGCATACGGGCGTTTAGCCGACTCATCCGAGGAAGCCATCTGGAACGCGGTCGTGCGTGCACATGCTGACGGATTCATCGAGGCGCTGCCCGATGGTTTGCAGACCGTGGTTGGTGACGATGGCGTGCTGTTGTCGGGCGGGCAGCGGCAACGCGTTGCAATTGCACGTGCCCTTCTGAAAGACGCACCGATACTCATACTCGACGAAGCGACATCGTCGCTCGACGCTGAATCCGAGAAGTACATCCAGGAGGCGCTCGAGGAAGTGATGCGCGGCCGCACGACGTTGGTGATCGCACATCGCCTGTCTACCATCGAACGCTCGGATCTGATCGTGGTCGTCGATGGGGGTCGTATCGTTGAACGCGGTACCCACGTAGAACTGTTGGCGAGCGGGGGCACCTACGCCGAACTCTATTCGGCGCAATTTGCGCAGCGCGTCCAATCAGAGCCGAGAGCAACCGTTCCGCCGCCCGTGGCGTCCGTACGCGAATCGTTGCCGAGGAAGCACTCAGTGTCGATCGCCGCGCCGGCCGCCGTCGTTCGTGGTTGGTACGGCGACGCGAAGTGGGTGCGTTTACTTGCCCCGTTTGCGCATCTTTATCAAGCGATTGCGCGGCGACGACGCTTTCGGTATCTCGCGGGACGCAACGAGCGTTGGCGCGCGCCGGTGCCGGTGATCGTAGTCGGCAATATCACGGTCGGCGGCACGGGGAAGACGCCGTTCGTGATCTGGCTTGCGCGATGGTTGGCGATGCGCGGTTTTCATCCGGGCATCGTTTCGCGCGGTTACGGCGGCAAACGGTCGGCGTCCGCGTTGTTCGTCACGCCCGATGCCGATCCATCCGCGGTTGGTGACGAAGCTCCGCTGTTGGCGAGGCGCACGGGTTGTCCAGTTGTGGTTGCGGCAGATCGCGTGGATGCAGTTCGGCGGCTCGTCGAAGAAACCGCGTGCGATATCGTGATCAGCGACGACGGCCTGCAGCATTACGCCCTTTCGCGTGACGTTGAGATCGTTCTGATCGATGGCGAACGCGGCTTGGGCAATGGTCGCAGCCTGCCGGCGGGACCGTTGCGGGAGCCGGTCTCGCGACTTGGCGAAGTCGACTTCATCGTGGCGAACGAACGCGCGTCGGGATGCAACGAGCGGGAATGGGTAATGGAAACCGCCCCCCGCGCGTTCGTGAATCTGCGTACCGGTGAACGCGTGCAGGCGAGTGACTTCGCCGCAAGTTACGTGCACGCGGTCGCGGGCATCGGCAACCCCGAACGGTTCTTCGCGACGCTGCGAAAACTCGGAATCAACGCTGATCAGATCGCGCTCGACGATCACCACGCGCCGGCTTGGGATGGCGCCAGACTTGCTCA
>CAZLDA010000329.1:2705-5347 GCA_964557875.1 uncultured Pseudomonadales bacterium
CGACGATCACCATCGGTTCTCGCCGGGCGACCTCGCGTTCGAGGATGATGTACCTGTCGTGATGACGGAAAAGGATGCAACGAAGGTGATGTGGATGACACAGGACGACCTGCCTGCTCAGTGCTGGTATCTGGAGATCGACGTAACGCTGAGTGAACGCGCCGAGGCGGCGCTGGCGGAGTGCCTGACGGCGCGCGGTATCTCTGCGGAGCGATCGAAGACGGCGGAGGCTCTGTAATCGATGGACCCGATCTTCTCGGTGGTGATCCCCGCGCGATATGCATCGACACGGTTGCCCGGCAAGCCGCTAGCTGACATCGCAGGATCACCAATGATCGTGCATGTCGTCCGCCAGGCGCTTGCAAGCGGCGCGCGCGAAGTGGTGGTCGCCACCGACGATGCGCGCGTGCAGCGTGCGGTCGTCGATCGAGGTTTCGACGCCGTTCTGACGCGAACAGATCATCAGTCGGGGTCCGATCGGGTGATGGAAGTGGTCTCCGCAAAAGGTTGGCCAGATGAACACATCGTCATCAACGTGCAGGGCGACGAACCGCTCATTCCGCCCGCAGTCATTCGTCAGGTGGCGCAACTTCTGATCGATGCCCCCAATCTGCTCGTCGCAACGTTGTGCGAAACAATCGACGACGCGGCCAGACTGTTCGACCCCAACGTCGTCAAGCTGGTGCGCGACGCAGCTGGGCGCGCGCGCTACTTCTCGCGCGCACCCATTCCTTGGCGGCGCGACGACTTCGCTCAACCGGCGCGCGATAAACTCGAGCTTACGCAACGTGCCTGGTGGCGGCACATCGGCATTTACGGCTATCGGGTCGCGGGGCTTGCGCGATTCTGTGCCTTGCCTCCGGGTGTGCTCGAGCAAATCGAGTCGCTTGAGCAGTTGCGGCTGCTCGAAAACGCGATCGAGATTGGGGTGGGCGAAGCGGTTGCCGAAGTGCCCGGCGGCGTCGATACGCCGGCCGATCTGGTGCGGGTGCGCGCGTTGCTGAGCTCACGATGAACCCCTTTTCGGAATCGCCCGACGGGATCGGATTGTCGTTCAGAAATTTGGAGTGTGCGGCGTAGTGTTGCGCGGCGATGTCGACCTTCAAGCGCTGAACACGCTGCGTCTGCCATCCCGCGCCGAGTTCTTCGCCAAGCCCGAATCCGAGAACACGGCCCGCGAAGCGCTTGCCGAGGCGCGATCCAAAGGGCTCGAGGTGACGATTCTCGGCGGCGGCAGCAACGTGGTACTGCGCGACCGCGTACCGGGTTGTGTGATCGTGCCGCACTTCAAACGCATCCGCATCGAGCGAAGCGAAGAGGGTTGCAAGGTAGTCGCTGGCGCGGGCGTCGTCTGGCACGAGCTCGTCCGATTCTGTCTGGGGCAGGGCTTGAACGGGCTCGAGAATCTCGCGTTGATTCCCGGCTGTGTGGGCGCCGCTCCGATTCAGAATATCGGCGCTTACGGTGTGGAGTTGGCTGAGCGATTCGATTCGCTAACGGCCATATCATGTCGCGATGGTTCTGCCGTTGTCATGAACGCGCAGCAATGCGGCTTTGGATATCGGGACAGCGTGTTCAAACGACTGCCGCCAGGGAGTTTCCTGATCGCGTCGGTGACGTTGCGCGTGTCGCGTGACTTTGCGGCGCGAACAGACTATCCGGATGTAAGCCGAGAGCTCCTTGCGATGGGCCAACGACCTAGTGGTGTGGCGGTGGCGGAAGCCGTGACGCGGGTTCGTCGTCGCAAGCTGCCGGACGTCCGACGCATTCCGAACGCCGGTAGTTTCTTCAAGAATCCGATTCTCGATCCAGACGAGGTGAATTCGCTGCGCGAACAACTCGGCAGCGTGCCGACCTATCCGGATGCGAACGGGGTCAAGGTGGCTGCTGCACGATTGATCGACGCCGCTGGCTGGAAGGGACGCCACATCGGTCCGGCCGCCGTGTGGCAGCGTCAGCCGCTAGTGCTGATCAACCGTGGTGGAGCGCGCGCTGCGGACATCCTCGGCCTGGCGCGTGCAATTCAGGAAGATGTTGCAACTCAGTTCGGTGTAGTTCTGGAACTCGAACCCGCGGTAATCGGCTTCGATGAATGAGCCGGCGGCCGAGCCGCCGGCTCATCGTGTTATTCCGGACTGCGTTCTCCGATGACACCTTCCTGCCGCAGACGTGCTTCTCGTTCGCGCTTTCGCACCTCACGAGGGTCGTTGGCGGCGCGGCCGGCAGGGCGTTCGGGTTCCTGCTTGACCGCTTCGGCGGCTGCTTCGATCGGCGAGACGACCACGACGGCGGGCGCCGGTTTGGGTCGCGGTGCCTCTTCGACTGGTGCTTCATATGTTGGCGTCTCGAACATCGGCGCCGATTCGACTGTTTGCGCAAATTCTGCGCTTCCGTAAACAAGCGCTGCGTCGGCGACCTCCTGGGGAGCTACTGCTTCAATCGAATCAGAGACCGTTGCCGCGTTCGCGGCTACTTCCTCGACCGACTCCGCAACCGGCGCGGGCCGACGTTCGTCCGCCTGGTTGCGCGCTACCGATGCGCGATCGCGTCGCGGCCGGCGCTTACTCTGATCCAGATCGGCGGGTGTGCGGTCTTCGGTGACATCGCGAGTTCTACCTTCTGCTCGCGCGCCCTCGCTCTGG
>CAZLDA010000330.1:0-5336 GCA_964557875.1 uncultured Pseudomonadales bacterium
TGAAACTGACCGACATCATCGCCGCCGCCGAGAACGCCATTGCTCAGGCGCGTGATCCACGCGCTCTGGATGAAGTGCGTGTGCGATTCCTCGGGAAAAAAGGTGCGCTCACGGCGCAACTGAAGGCGCTCGGCACGCTACCCGCGGAAGAACGCCCCGCGGCCGGCGCTGCAATCAACGAAGCAAAGCAGAAAGTGCAGGGGTGGCTCGACGTACGGGAGTCGTCGCTGCGCAACGAGCAACTCAACGCCGCGCTCGAGAAGGAGAAGGTCGACGTCACGTTGCCGGGACGCCGGCAGTCGGCCGGCGGGTTGCATCCGGTCAGCCAGGCGCTCGAGCGGATGGAGCAGATCTTTGCGAGCGCGGGCTATGCGATCGTCGACGGTCCTGAAATCGAAGACGACTATCACAACTTCGAGGCGCTCAATATTCCGGCGCACCATCCGGCGCGTGCGATGCACGACACGTTCTATCTGAACAACGGACTCGTGTTGCGTACACACACGTCGCCGGTGCAAGTGCGCGTGATGGAGAATCAGCAGCCGCCGATTCGCGTCGTCGTGCCCGGCCGTGTCTATCGCCGCGATTACGATGCAACACACAGCCCGATGTTTCATCAGCTCGAAGGTCTGGTGATCGACGAAGGGATCAGCTTTGCCGACCTCAAAGGCACGGTCATCGAATTCCTGCAGCGGTTCTTCGAGCAACCATTGGCAGTGCGTTTCCGTCCGTCGTACTTCCCCTTCACAGAACCGTCAGCAGAGGTTGACGTGGAGTGCGTGCATTGCCGCGGTTCGGGTTGCAAGTCGTGCGGACAGAGCGGTTGGCTCGAGGTGATGGGCTGCGGAATGGTTCATCCCAACGTACTCGAGATGTCGGGTATCGATTCGGAGCGATACACCGGATTTGCTTTCGGTTTCGGCGTCGACCGCTTGTCCATGCTGCTGTATCGCGTCGACGACCTGCGCCTGTTCTTCGAGAACGACCTGCGCTTCCTGCAACAGTTCAACTGACTATTCGAAAGACGGGGGCACGCGCATGAAGATCAGCGAAACCTGGCTGCGTGAACTGGTAGATCCACCCGGCGGGCGCGACGAACTCGTGCAACGTCTGACCATGGCGGGCTTGAAGATCGAGTCCGTCGAACCCGTGGCAGGCATCTTTACGGATGTCGTCGTTGCACAAGTGAAGGACGTGAAGCGTCATCCCGACGCGGAGAAACTCTCCGTGTGCGTCGTGTGGGACGGTGCCGCCGAGTTTCAGGTGGTATGCGGTGCGCCGAACGTGCGCGCCGGTCTGGTTACCGCGTTCGCGCGCGTCGGCGCAGCGTTACCCGGCGAGGTGAAAATCGGCCGCTCGAAGCTGCGCGGCGTCGAGTCGAACGGGATGCTGTGCAGCGCGGCCGAACTCGGTATCGGCGATGACGCCGACGGCATCATGGAACTGCACGGCGACTATTCTCCGGGCACGCCGCTGCGCGAAGCACTGAAGCTCGATGATGTCAGCATAGATGTCGAGTTGACGCCCAACCGCGGCGATTGCCTGAGCCTGCGAGGCGTTGCGCGGGAAACCGGCGTGTTGTTCCAGATGCGCGTGGGGCAGGTGGACTGTGCGCCGGCAGCGGCGACCATCCCGGATACGTTTCCGGTTCGTCTCGAAGACGGCGCAGGTTGTCCGCGATATCTCGGTCGCGTCATTCGCGGCGTCAATCCTGGCGCGCAGACGCCCACGTGGATGAAGGAGAGACTGCGCCGCGCCGGATTGCGTTCGATCGATCCGGTGGTGGACGTCACCAACTATGTAATGGTCGAACTCGGCCAGCCCATGCACGCATTCGATCTCGCGGTTTTGAAGGACGCAGTGGTCGTACGGCGCGCACGTAGCGGCGAAAAGCTGTTGTTGCTCGATGGACGAGAAGCCGCGCTCGATGCCGAAACGTTGCTGATCACCGATACCAACGGCCCGATTGCCATCGCCGGCGTGATGGGTGGAGAACGAAGCGGCATTTCGGCAAGCACGACGAACGTGTTCCTGGAGTGCGCGTTCTTCGCGCCGCGCGCGATCGCGGGAACGGCGCGTCGCTATGGCCTTCAAACCGACGCATCCCAACGGTTCGAGCGAGGGGTGGATCACGGCCTGCAGTTCGCGGCGGTAGAGCGAGCGACAACGCTGTTGCTCGAAATCGTCGGTGGTGAGCCGGGGCCGGTGGTCGATACCGCCTCGCCGGAACATCTGCCGGAGGCACGCTCCATCGAGCTTCGTCACTCGCGCCTCGATTTATACGTTGGTGAACCGACTGACGCTGACGAGGTGACGCGAACGTTCGTGCGGCTCGAATTTCAGCCGCAGCTCGAGCGCGGCGAAGACGATGTGTGGTCGATCAGCGTGCCGAGTCACCGGTTCGACATGGAACGCGAAGTAGATCTCATAGAGGAAATCTGTCGCGTGCGCGGCTATCACCGCATTCCGGTGCGGATGCCGACGACACGACTGGAACTGGGCCGGCTGCCGCTCGATGAAACGCCGCGCGGAACGTTGAAACGTCTGCTCGCTGGTCTCGGCTATCAGGAAGCGATCACGTACAGCTTCATTGATCCGACGTTGTCGGATCTTCTCGATCCGGGCGCGACGACGGTGTCGCTGACGAATCCGATGTCACAGGACATGTCGCAGATGCGCACGACGCTGTGGCCCGGCCTGATCAAGACGCTGATTGCCAACGTGAGCCGTCAGCAGACGCGTGTGCGGTTGTTCGAACTCGGCCGCTGCTTCCAGCACGTCGCCAACGAGTTGACCCAGCCGATCAGGCTCGGGGGCGTTTTGTGGGGTGGACGATTGCCGGAAAACTGGGCGAACCCGCGCGCCGACGTCGACTTCTTCGATTTGAAGGGCGATGTGGAACGTGTGCTCGAACATGCCGGGTTGGCCTCGGTGACGTATCGCAAGGCAGACGATCCGGTGCTGCATCCCGGGCAATCGGCCACGATCTGGGACGGCGAGACGATGTTGGGCAAACTCGGGCGTTTACATCCTGAACTCGAACATCGACTCGACCTCAAGGCGCCCGTGTTTCTGTTCGAACTCGATGGCGAAAAGATGCTCGCGCATCGACATCCTGCCCATCGCTCGATTTCGCGCTATCCAAGCGTGCGGCGCGACCTATCTCTGGAACTGAACGCCGACGTGACCGCGGCTGCAGTTCGGGCCTGCGTAGAAGGAACTTTGGGTGACGCGATGGGTGACTTCAGACTATTTGACGTGTATCACGGGGAAGGCATTGATTCTAATAAAAAAAGCATCGCTGTAGGCTTGACGTTGCAAAATCAATCCCGCACCCTGACCGACATTGATATCAACGCATTGATGGACGCAGCGGTCAGCGCTCTGGAAAGGGATCTCGGAGCACGTCGACGCTAGAGAGCGTGACGAAGGCCACGAAATTCGAGGAGACGCCGATATGAACGCGCTGACGAAAGCTCAAATGGCCGACAGGCTGTTCGAGGAACTCGGCCTCAACAAGCGTGAGGCGAAGGAAGTCGTCGAGTTGTTCTTCGAAGAAGTGCGCGCATCACTCGAGCGTAACGAGCAAGTGAAGCTGTCCGGTTTCGGTAACTTCGACCTTCGCGATAAAGGTCAGCGGCCCGGACGCAATCCGAAGACCGGCGAAGAGATTCCGATCACCGCACGCCGCGTGGTGACGTTTCGCCCGGGACAGAAGTTGAAAGCGCGAGTAGAGGCATATGCTGGACCCCGGCCAGAATAACGAACTGCCCCCGATCCCGGGGAAACGCTACTTCACGATCGGTGAGGTGAGCCAACTGTGCGACGTGAAGCCGCACGTGTTGCGCTATTGGGAACAGGAGTTTCCACAGCTGAAGCCGGTGAAGCGTCGCGGCAACCGACGTTATTACCAACGACAGGACGTCATCGTGATTCGGCAGATCCGTTCTTTGCTGTACGACCAGGGTTTCACCATCGGCGGCGCTCGCCAGCGCCTCGAAGGCGACGACGCGAAAGAAGATCAAACGCAGTTCCGGCTGTTGATCAAACAGATGATCTCGGAACTCGAAGACGTACTCCGCGTACTAAAGGCCTGATCCCACGCAGCGGCGAGTATTCGCCTCTGAATCGATTCGGTATCATTCGCGACCTTCCATCGGGGCGTAGCGCAGCCTGGTAGCGCACTTGACTGGGGGTCAAGGGGTCGCAGGTTCAAATCCTGCCGTCCCGACCAAATCCGATGCCGCGTGTTTGAACCTGCGCCACTTGTGGGTGGTCTCCGCAACGCGCCGGTCAAATCCTGCCCTTGCGACCATCTCCAACGGCCCGGTCTTGCTTGCCTCCCACTCCTCGCTCGTGACTCATGCAAACGTCGCAAACGGGCGCTTTGGGCGACGGTCCACGCTGCAGACCAACCGGCATTCCGTTAGCCGTTTCCCGAATGCGGCGCGCTTGCCAGCGTCGCACTACGTGAAGGCGCCAGCCGACGCGCACGATCACGAACGCAGAGATGCCTCCGATCAAGCCACATACCAAACAACCGAGCAGCAGTGGTTGCCAGATCTCGGCGAGCTGTCCCGATAGCTGGCCGATGTCGAGATCGAGGCGATCCACCGAAAGCTGGCTACCGAGCAACCATGCACCGACCGTGTACGCGAAGTAGAGGTAGGGCGGAATGGTCAACGGATTGGTCAGCCAAACCAGCGCCACCGAGATCGGGAGATTGCAACGTGACCCCACCGCAAGGGTGCCGGCAACAAGCATCTGAAAGGGAATGGGCAAGGCGGCACAGAACACGCCGATGAGAAAGGCGCCGGAGACCGAGCGACGGTGCAGGTGCCAGATCTCCGGATTGTGCAACAGCCTGCCGAGGGGTCGCAGTGAGGAATGAGTCCGCAATGCCTCCGGTGTTGGCAGATAACGTTTCAACAGCGCGCGCGGCATGTACGTCCCTGTGGGTGTGTCTGAGTCCCGAACTTGGCAATTATGGCCGCGCGCATCGCCGAGAGACATGATCACGTGCACGTCTCACGTATTCGGCGCTTCACGCCGATGCACCGCAGCCTCGTAGGGGAGTTCCTACGGTGACTGGCGGGTTCCGAGAGCTTCCCGCGCCGCCGCACTGTGTCATGTTGACCAGGTACGACAACGTGAGGTGTGTCATGTTCAATTGGGCAATCATTTTCCTGGTCGTTGCGCTCGTTGCCGGCGTGCTCGGTTTTTCCGGAATCGCAGGCACGGCCACACAGATCGCCGGGATCCTGTTTGTAGTAGGTATCGTGATGGCGATCGTGTTCTTTCTGGGCGGACGGCGGCCACCGAGCTTATGACCCGGT
>CAZLDA010000331.1:0-2660 GCA_964557875.1 uncultured Pseudomonadales bacterium
CGCGTGTGAAAGTGCGCATCGTCGAGCACGTTGCCGACGAGAATGGCAACGTCCACGAAGAGCGGTCGCTGGTTGAAACCACCGTCGGTCGCGCGTTGCTGTACGAGATCGTGCCGAAGCAGTTGCCGTTCGGGTTGATCAACAAGCCGATGGACAAGAAGTCCATCTCCGGTCTGATCAACGCGTGTTATCGCAACGTTGGTCTGAAAGAGACGGTCATTTTCGCCGACCAGCTGATGTACACCGGTTTTGCACAATCGACCGCTTCTGGCGCGTCGATCGGCGTTGAAGACTTCGTCATTCCTCAAGCGAAGGCGAAGATCATCGGCGACGCGGAAGCCGAAGTGAAAGAGATCGAGTCGCAGTACGCGTCCGGTCTCGTCACACAAGGCGAGAAGTACAACAAGGTGGTCGACATCTGGTCGCGCGCGAACGATCTCGTTGCACGTTCGATGATGGACGGCAT
The DNA here is from genome assembly GCA_964557875.1 of uncultured Pseudomonadales bacterium. Lineage (GTDB taxonomy): Bacteria > Pseudomonadota > Gammaproteobacteria > Pseudomonadales > Azotimanducaceae > DATJGR01. Next base: position 467 of record CAZLDA010000331.1, read on the forward strand.
CTCGAAAGAGAAGATCGTCAATCGCGACGGCAAAGATGAAGACCAGGCCTCGTTCAACTCCGTATACATCTACTCCGACTCGGGCGCACGGGGTTCACCAGCGCAGATCAGACAGCTGGCCGGTATGCGCGGCCTGATGACGCGGCCCGACGGCAGCATCATCGAGACGCCGATCATCGCGAACTTCCGCGAGGGTCTCACCGTGAACGAATACTTCATCTCGACGCACGGCGCGCGCAAAGGTCTGGCGGACACCGCATTGAAGACGGCGAACTCCGGTTACCTCACGCGTCGTCTGGTAGACGTCGCGCAGGATCTGGTCGTCACCGATATCGACTGCGGCACCCGCAACGGTCTGCACATCAGTGCGCTGATCGAGGGTGGCGACGTCGTAGAACCGTTGGCGGCTCGAGTGCTCGGTCGTGTCGTTGCGAACGACGTACACGCGCCCGACGGCAAGACGCTGCTGATGACAGCCGGCACGATGCTCGACGAAGCGTGGGTCGAACAGCTCGAGACGCTCGGCGTCGACGAACTGGTAGTGCGCTCTCCAATTACGTGCGACACGCGGCACGGCGTTTGCTCCACTTGCTACGGTCGCGACCTGGCGCGTGGCCATCTGGTAAACGTCGGTGAATCGGTCGGCGTCATTGCAGCTCAATCGATCGGTGAACCGGGTACGCAGCTCACGATGCGGACGTTCCACATCGGCGGTGCAGCATCGCGAGCCACCGCAATCGACAACATTCAGGTGAAGCATGGCGGCTCCGTCCGGTTGCACAACCTGAAGACGGTACAGCGGGAATCCGGCGAACTGGTCGCGGTATCGCGATCGGGTGAAATCGCGATTGCAGACCAGCAAGGTCGCGAGCGCGAACGCTACAAACTACCTTACGGCGCCGTGATCTCGGTCAGCGAGAACGAGCACGTAGACGCCGGCCAGATGATCGCGCAATGGGATCCGCACACGCACCCGATCATCACGGAAGTGGCGGGTAAGGTCGTCTTCCAGGACATGGAAGAAGGTCTGTCGATCAACCGTCAGACGGACGAGTTGACCGGCCTCACCAACATCCTGGTGCTCGATGCGAAAGATCGTCCCAGCGCCGGTAAAGATCTGCGTCCCGCAATCAGCCTCGTCGACGGCAAAGGCAAGGAAGTGTTCCTGGCGGGTACCGATGTGCCGGCGCACTACCTGTTGCCGGCCGATGCAATTTTGTCGCTCGAAGACGGCGAGAAGATCGGCGTGGGCGATGTCATCGCGCGGATTCCGCAGGAAGGCTCGAAAACCCGCGACATCACCGGCGGTCTGCCGCGTGTGGCGGAACTGTTCGAAGCGCGTAAGCCGAAGGAACCGGCGATCCTTGCCGAAGCCTCCGGCACGATCAGCTTCGGGAAGGAAACGAAGGGCAAGCGTCGTCTGGTGATTACGCCGGCCGATGGCGAGCCGTACGAAACGCTGATTCCCAAATGGCGCAACATCGGCGTATTCGAAGGCGAATCGGTTGAGCGTGGCGAAGTCGTATCCGACGGAGCCGCCTCGCCGCACGACATTCTGCGTCTCAAAGGTGTGAACGAACTCGCTCGCTACATCATCAACGAGATCCAGGAGGTCTATCGCCTGCAGGGTGTGACGATCAACGACAAGCACATCGAAGTGATCGTGCGGCAGATGCTGCGAAAAGTAGAGATCACCGATCCGGGCGAGTCGTCGTTCATCCGTGGCGAACAGCTGGAGTACGTCGCGGTGGTCGAAGAGAACGAGCGGCTCAAGGCGGAATCGAAAGATCCCGTGCAGTTCGAGCGGCAGTTGCTCGGTATCACCAAGGCGTCACTTGCGACGGAATCGTTCCTGTCTGCGGCTTCGTTCCAGGAGACGACGCGAGTACTGACCGAAGCTGCCGTTACGGGCAAGCGCGACTTCCTGCGTGGCCTGAAGGAAAACGTCGTCGTAGGACGATTGATTCCGGCCGGTACCGGTCTTGCGTACCACAGCGAGCGCAAGCGGAAGCGCGAGCAGGAGCTGGCAGCCCGGTTGGCGAAGGAACAGGGCGCCACGGCCGACGAGATCGAAGCGGCGTTGTCCGAGGCGCTCAGCAGCAGCGGCAGCTGACGATCGCACGGTCTGATTGGAAGAAGGGCGTCACGATGTTGAGTCGTGGCGCTTCGGATTGCGACGTACTGTTGCTAGGTA
>CAZLDA010000331.1:2760-5310 GCA_964557875.1 uncultured Pseudomonadales bacterium
GTACTGTTGCTAGGTAAATCGGGAGCGATTAGAATCGCGCCCCTTTCGCCGGGGGCCCACGAAAGCCCCCGGTTTTCATCTAGAGGAAGATGTTTGATGGCGACGATCAGCCAACTCGTGCGCAAGCCGCGCAAGCTCAAGGTCGAAAAGAACCAGGTGCCGGCATTGCAAGGCTCGCCGCAGAAGCGTGGCGTGTGCACACGTGTGTATACCACCATACCGAAGAAGCCGAACTCGACACTTCGAAAAGTCTGTCGCGTAAGGCTGACGAACGGCTACGAAGTTGCGTCGTACATAGGCGGCGAAGGCCACAACCTGCAGGAACACTCCGTCGTCTTGATCCGCGGTGGCCGCGTCAAAGACCTGCCCGGAGTTCGATACCACACAGTGCGCGGAACGCTGGATACCTCCGGCGTCACCGACCGTCGCCAAGGACGGTCGAAGTACGGAGCGAAGCGCCCCAAGTAATCTGACGAGCGGCTAAAGCCGCACATCGTCTCCAGTAAGGCCGGCCGCGCGTGCCGGACCACCCTGAATAGAGGAGCAACACCATGCCAAGACGTCGCGTCGCTGCTAAGCGCACGATTTTGCCGGACCCCATGTACGGCAACCAGATACTCGCCAAATTCATCAACCACGTGATGATCAGCGGCAAGAAAGCCGTCGCTGAAGGGATCGTGTACGGCGCCCTCGATCGCATTCGTGAGCGCGGCAAGTCCGATCCGGTCGAAGTGTTCGAAAAGGCACTCGAAGCCATCGCGCCGTACATTGAAGTGAAGTCGCGTCGCGTCGGCGGTGCCACGTATCAGGTACCGGTCGAAGTCCGCCCCTCACGCCGTCAGGCGCTGGCAATGCGCTGGCTCGTGGACAACGCGCGCGGACGCGGCGAGAAATCGATGTCGGCCCGTCTGGCCGGCGAGATTTTCGACGCTGCGGAAGGTCGCGGTGGCGCGGTGAAGAAACGCGAAGACACGCACCGCATGGCGGAAGCCAACAAGGCGTTCGCGCACTATCGATTCTGAGCTCATGCCGATTCTGAGCTCATGAATGTAGAGCTGCCGGTGGTCGACGGAGAGGGAAATGCCCCGCACGACGCCCATTTCACGCTATCGGAACATCGGCATCGTTGCGCATGTGGATGCGGGGAAAACGACGACCACGGAGCGGGTGCTCTTTTACACCGGCGTTTCACACACGCTGGGTGAGGTGCACGACGGCGCGGCGGTCATGGATTGGATGGAACAGGAGCAGGAACGAGGTATCACCATCACCTCGGCCTGCACCACCTGTTTCTGGAGCGGCATGAATGATCAGTTTGCGGAACATCGCATCAACATCATCGACACGCCTGGGCACGACGACTTCACGATCGAAGTTGAACGCAGTCTGCGCGTGCTCGATGGCGCGTGCGTCGTATTCTGCGCGACGTCGGGTGTCGAACCGCAATCCGAAACGGTGTGGCGTCAGGCCAACAGGTATGCGGTGCCGCGCATCGTCTTCGTCAACAAGATGGACCGCCCGGGCGCCGATTTCCTGCGGGTCGTCGATGAAATTCACGAGCGTCTCGGCGCAGTGGCGATTCCGGTCCAACTTCCGATCGGCAACGAAGAGCGTTTCCAAGGCGTCGTAGATCTGATCACCATGCAGGCAATCTATTGGAACGAATCGGATCTTGGCCTCACCTTCGATACCAAGGAGGTACCGGTCCAGATGCGCGTGCAGTGCGAATCGTTGCGCGAACGGCTTGTGGCCGCTGCTGCCGAAGCGAGCGATGAGATGACCGAGAAATATCTCGCCGGCGACCAGCTGACACACGCAGAAATCAGAAGCGGGCTGCGCCGCCGCACCATCGCGAACGAAATCGTTCCGGCGTTGTGCGGTTCCGCCTTTAGAAACAAAGGTGTGCAGGCGTTGCTCGACGCGATCGTCGACTACCTTCCGGCGCCTACCGAAGTTCGGCCGATCGAAGGTGTACTCGCCGACGGCGTAACACTGGGGCGGCGCGAGTCGTTTGACGATGCGCCTTTCGCCGGTCTCGCATTCAAGGTTGCAAATGATCCGGTCGTGGGAACGCTCACGTTCTTCCGGGTCTATTCGGGAGTTCTCGGTTGCGGCGATACCGTCTTCAATCCGGCAAAGCAGAAGCAAGAGCGCATCGGCCGCATGGTGACCGACGTCGTGCAGCAGACGCTGGCCGGCGGCCGCATGGTGCAAATGCACTCGAACGACCGTAACGAGATCACCGAAGTGCGTGCCGGCGACATAGCCGCGGCAATCGGTTTGCACGACGTCACTACCGGCGACACGTTGTGCGATTCGAACCACATCATCTCGCTCGAGCGTATGGAGTTTCCGGAGCCGGTGATCTCGGTCGCAGTCGAAGCGAGGTCGGCGCAGGAGCGCGAGAGCATGAGCATCGCGCTCGGGAAGCTCGCGCAGGAAGACCCGTCGTTTCGCGTGCACATCGACGAGGAAACCGGTCAAACTATTATCGAAGGTATGGGCGAGTTGCACCTCGAGATCATCGTCGACCGGATGCGGCGCGAGTTC
>CAZLDA010000332.1:0-1910 GCA_964557875.1 uncultured Pseudomonadales bacterium
ATCAACACACCCCAACCGAGCGCGAACACATAGGATGCGTGTACGCCGCCGTTAAGCGTGAACGACTTGGCCTGTTGGTCGGACACCACCATGTCGAGCCCGCCGGCACCGCGCTCGACGAACTCGTCGACGGTGACGTCGGTGTAGTAGCTGCCGACGTGCGGGCCGAATGTCCACGCACCGTAGCCGAAGTCGTATCCGGTGGCGATGCCGCCAGACACTTCGCGGCCGTCGGAATCGCTCGTTGCCTGACGATCGACCGTGCCGCCGATGTCGGTATAGACGATATGGCGCTTCGAATCGTATGCGTTGTCGCCGTAGTTCAGCGACGCATCGACATAGAACTTGTCGGCACTGAAGTACGTCGTGAACACCGACGCGTTCCACGATTCGATATCGAGGCTGCCGCCGGACGAGTCGAAGTTCGTGTCGATCTTGTTGTAGCCGATCGCTGCGCCGACTACGAAGTCGTCGCGCACGCGATAGTCGATGCCGGTCGTTACCTCGAAGGTATCGAAATCGAAGCCTGCCTCCGCTTCGGTTCGATCCTTTTCGCCGAAGTCGATGCGGCCATTGACGAACACGCCCCAACGGCCGAAGTCGTCTGCGCTTGCAGCACCGCCCGTCAACACGTCGACCAGCGATTGCACCGCGACGCCCGGAACCGCGGTACCTCCGATGTTGAGATCGAGTCCGGCCAGGTCGATGCCAGTTGCGCCGGAACGCAGCGCGTTGATTCGCTGTTCGAGGTTGCCGTGCTGTTGGCCCGACAATTGAAGCGTCGTCGTCGCGGCGCTGAGAATCTCCTCCGGCTTGATTGCATCGAGCGCCGCAACCGCCTGCCTGTCGCTCGTCGCAGGATCACGCAGATTGGCGCAGACGCTGACCAGATCGGCCTGACCTGCGCTCGCGGCACCCGTTGCAGCGATGCGCGGACAGAAATCATCAAACCACGACGCGAACGCGCGCTGATTCGGCGTCAACGACTGAATGTCGCTCAAGTTGCGCGCGGCCGGTGCCGCGACCTGCAGCGTGATCTGCTTCGCGACGCTGTTCCCGCCTGCGTCCGTCACCGTGACCGTATCGACGATGTTCGTGCCAGCCGGCGTGCTTGCGGGCACGACGTAGTCGTAGGTCGCGTTACCGGGTGCGTTCAACGTATTTGGCGTTAGCGTGCCGAGTTGCGCGGTGAGCGTCAGCGGCGGCGTTCCGGTCACTGCGAACGTCGCCGAGACGTTCGTCCCGGCGCTTGCCGCGATTGTGATGTCACCGCCGGCATCGAGTTGCGCCTCGTCATCGGCGATCGTGACGGTCGCATCCGCTCCCGTCGTGGCACCGGCCGTCGCGTTGCGCAATGTCAGCGTAAGTGTTTCGTTGGGGTCGAGCAGTTGATCGTCCAGGATCGGCACTGTGAACGTTCGCGGGCTCGCATCGCCGGCTGCCCACGTCAACGTTCCGCCTACCGACGCGAAATCGCTGCCGGCATTGGCCGTGCCGGCAACCGTCGCATAGTCCACAGTGACGGCGCCCAGCGTACCGCCGACACGGTCTACGGTGACGGTCAGCCCACCCCCCGCCTCGGGTGCGGCGAAGTTGCCATTCGCAAATTGCAGCGTGCCGCCGTTGTCGTCGTCGACGACTGTGACGGAAATCGTGGGTACGGGAACAGCAACGGAGAGATTACGGCTGTCGTCGAGCAGCAACGTCGGATTCGCCAGCCGGATCGAGAACACTTCTGTCGCTTCCGATACGGAATCGTTTGTGATCGGCACCGACACGATCTGGCTCGTTTGAGTCTGGTCGAACGTGAGCGTGTTGAAGAGTGGGCTGAAGTCGTTGTTGCTGTTCGCGCTGCCGTCCTGCGTCGTCACATCCACCGAAGCAACGAAAGGCGACTGCAGCGATGCCGT
>CAZLDA010000332.1:1920-5309 GCA_964557875.1 uncultured Pseudomonadales bacterium
CCGTACCGTTCAACGTCACCTGCACGTCGGCAGTGCCAGCGTTTTCGTTGATCGAAAGCGCGCTGGCACTGAAGGTTAAGCTCGCGTTGCCCGCATCATCGTCCGCGATGTCGGCAGAGTTGGCTTGGACCACCGAGACCGGTAACGGACAACCGGTGACGTCGGTCGTGGCCACCAACGTATCGAATAGCTCATCGGGTTCCGCGACGGCATCGTCGATGAGACCGATCGTGACCTGCTGCTGAACCGGATTCTGTGCAGGCGTGATCTGAAGCGTGAACGGTGTGGTCGTTGCCTGGTAGTCGCTCCCTGCGAGCGCCGAATTGTCTTGCGTGGTGAGCGTACCCGAGACCTGGCAAGTCGTCGGGTTATCGAATTGATCGAACTCGAGCTGCACGGCGACCACGACGCTTCCGGCACCTTCGGTCGAGGCAACCGGAGCGATCCCTCGCAGCGTCACGGCCATCGCCTCGTTCGACATGGCGAGCGACAACGCCAAGGCCACAATGGATCGCGAAAGACGCGGCAGCGCGCTACGCGCGGCGACGGTCGAGACGTTCGGTTGAAGTCGTGACAACACAAACTCCTGACAAGTTCGTTAGTGCGCGAGCGCCGTCGGAACGAAGAAGAAATCGCCGACCTCGTGGCCGGCCGCTTTGATGGTCTTGAACTCTGGACGTTGCTCGAAAGAGCTCGCAGCAGCGGCTGCCTGTACGCGATCGCGCACTGCTAGATAGAGCTGAGGCGCGGCGAGGATCGAATCGTTGTTCGCCAGCGCATCGAGGAACGCGCGCGCGAATACGGAGTGATTGCCGCCACCTCCGTCGAGCACCGGCTGATCGCCGCCTGATGTCAACAAAAGGCGCGACCGCTTCGATAGTTTGAAGCGCACGAATTCGGGATCGGCGTATTTGTCCGGCTTATCGCCGATCATCAGGAAGCCTGGCTCCGACGAAAGGAGGCCGGCGTAGCACGAATCGGCGATGACGAGCACCCGCTTCGCTTTGAGCCGCGACAGGTGACCCGTGACGAACTCGTTCGGCACCCAGAACGTATCGCGCGGCGGCGCCTCTGCATTGGACGGCAACCAATAGCCCACTTCGTTGCGCCCGGTCGTCGATAGACGACTTCCGTGTCCCGCATAGAACAACAACACGTTGTCGTTCTCGCCAACGAGATCGTTTAGGTCGTTGACCGCTTTCATCACGGCCGAGTTGTCGCCGTCCGTCACGGTGGAGACGACGAAACCGTACTTGTCTTCCAGGATTTCCTTCGCGCGCGCGACGTCGGAGCGCGGCGTCTCGAGACTTTGAAGCTGCTGGTAGGACTGGTTGCCGATCAGTAGTGCGTAATAGCGACCGAACTCGAGTCCCTTCGAGGCCGTTGCGAGGGCCGTTCCCGGCGGCACCACCTTCGGCGGTGTCGCCGCGACAGGCTCACGCGTCTTCGGCAACGCGTCGAGCTTCGCGGACTCCTGGGTGCGCTGCGTGGTCAGTTGAGCGATCAACAACTTCAGCGTTGCTGTCTCGCGCTGCGAATCGGCCGACGTATCCTTGCTCGCCGCAAGCTTGCCTTCGAGTTCCTTCAGTTGACGCGACAGCAACTCGATTTGTGCGTTCTTTTCCTCGAGCCCCTTCGCAAGCTCGTCTCGCAGCGCTGCTTGTTCTCGGTTCGCCGCGGACTCGAAGATCAGGTTATCCTCAGTGAGTCCCCACGCTTGCCGATACCAATTCAAGGCTTCGAGTTGATCCTTAGGTACGCCCAGACCTTGTTCGTACAAGGTGCCGATCGCGAATTGCGCGCGCGAATTGCCTTGCGCCGCCGCCTTGCGATACCAGATCAGCGCAGCCTCGTAATTCGGTTCGCCGCCGAGGCCGCGTTCGAAGATCTCGCCGACATTGGCCTGCGCTTCCGCGTTGCCCGACTCCGCCGATGCCATCCAGACGTTCAACGCCGATTTGTAGTCGGCGCGATCGTAGGCGACGTATTCGCCGCCGCGAAGCCGACAATCTGCAGCCGTGGTTCGGATCGGGCGCCGCGGCGTCAGATAGGTTCGATTGCCCAGTTGCCGCACCTGACCGGGCAATGCGCAAACGACGACGTAGAGATCAGCGATCGCAACCTGACCATCGCGGGCGCGGTCGTTCGAACTCGTCGGGGCGTTAGACGCAGCGGTCGCGTGAACGGACGCGAGCAACAGCAGTGAAACGGGAATCGAACGGCGACGCACCGGGCTTCTCCTTTTGCCACTGTCACGCCGGCGAAGCGCGGCGCGTTGAGCAGGTCGCAAACCAAGCGACACTATGGCGCGAGCAAAACGCGGGTCAACGCCGGACGCGCGCGCGTACCGCAAAACGTGCGCTGGGTCCGATCGCGTTCGTTATCTGTTTCCTACATGCGTGCGCAACGCCTGCCGAGCGCACGCTGGCGCTCGCAGAACGCGCCGGTGCGAGCGTCGACCGAATCGACGCCGGCAACTTCGAGCACGTCGTCATCCGCAATCGGATCGATGAGAACGCCGATGTTCTGCACATCTATTTCTCCGGCGATGGCTCACCGTGGCTGCACCGCACACAGATATCGCGCGATCCCACTCCACGTGAACCGCTCGAGTTGCGCCTGATGCTCGAAGATCCGAGTCCATCGATCTACATCGGACGTCCGTGCTACGTCGGACTCGCACGGGCGCCCGGCTGCTCGGCCTCGTTGTGGACCGACGCGCGCTATTCCGACGCAGTGGTGACGAGCATGACAGCCGCCCTCGAAGTGGAGCTGACCTCGCATCCGGCTGTGCGGCACGTCGTGTTGATCGGCTATAGCGGGGGCGGTGTGCTCGCGATGCTCGTCGCCGATCGAATCGCACGCGTCGACATCGTGGTGACGATCGCCGCCAACCTCGACCTCGACGCGTGGACCACTTTGCATGACTACAGCCCGCTATCTGCGTCGATCAACCCGGCGAAGATACCCAGCTGGCGTCCCCAGTTGCGGCAGGTTCATCTCGTTGGCGAAAAGGACGAGAACGTGCCGCCTCAACTCGTGCGTCGTTTCGCGGCGAATGTGCCCGGCGCTCTGGTGCAGGAATTCCCCGGATTCGATCATCGATGCTGCTGGATCGACGTCTGGCCGACATTGGTGACGACGTTCTGACTGTCGGCAGGCGGCTTCAGCGCGCGGCGATGCGCTCGCTCAGCCGCTGTTGCGCGGCGAGCAGCGTCGGCCTATGGCCCAGAAACGGATCGATTGCCAGCACACCGTCGAGATGCGCAGCAAGCGTCGTGAGATCGAGCGCATCGCCTTGCTTCAATCCGACATCGACGACGCGTTCGAACAGTCCTTCGATGCGTTCGACCGCCTGCGGATTACGCGGATGCAATTGATATGCGCGC
>CAZLDA010000333.1:0-5283 GCA_964557875.1 uncultured Pseudomonadales bacterium
AAGGTAATCCCTGATATGGCGGTGTGTATCACATGTGCAGGATGGCGATTGGGCCGTGCGGCCGTCAACGTTCGGTGCACGCTCGTAGGAATCGAGGCCGATCATGAAGACACCAGCTGCCGACTAGCTGACTTCCCCATAGATCTCCGCCTTCAGCCCTATGGCGGCTGTGCAATGAATGAATGGGAATTGGTATGAAGGGAAAGAAGTCCACTGCAATGGCGGTAAGGACGCTCTTGGTACCCATCATTCGGGTTTTGTCGGCGATTGGCTTCAGTTACAGGGACTTCGCCGAGACGGCCAAGACCGTTTATGTCGAGGTGGCCATGGCGGAGGACCGGCGGCGCGCGCGAAAGACCAGCCTATCGCGGGTTGCGCTCATCAGCGGCATCACCCGTAGAGAAGCGGCACGGTTGCGCGACGTCGTTACCACCGAGCCGACTACGTATGCCGACCCGACCACGTCGATTTCGAATCTGGTGCATGCGTGGCATACGGACCCCCGTTACAGCGAGCAGGGCAGCCCCCGCGAGTTGCCGCTGGAGGGCGCCGCATCCCTCGAGACGTTGATCGAACGTCACAAAGGGGGGCGGGATGCCGACGAGTTCGTTCGCGACCTGGTTCGCCTGGGCGTGGTCGAGGTCCTGCCGGGCTCTGTGCGGCCGCGGGTGAGTCAGTTCCATTTGCGTCCGTTGGATGAACTTTCCCTCGAACACTTCGCCTGTGTGATCCATGACGTGGGTCAGGCAGCGGGCACCAACGTGTTTGGCTACGGCGGGCGACGTTTCGAACGAAGGGCAGTGGCCTACCGTGCCGATCCCGAAGTGGTGACCGAGTTGAAGGCCCACATCAGCGAACGAATAGGAAGTCTGCTCGACGAAGTGCGCGATGCGATGCAGCCCGACGATACACCCGTACAGGGTGGGCGCCGGGTCGGGTTTGGTGTCTACGAAATCGGCGACGACTGACTCCTCCGGGATTCGGAAAATCGATCTGGTGGCCGCTGCTAGCGCAGTGTATCGACGAAACCGATGCTGACATCGGGTCGTGCATAACGCGCCGGGAACAGTGTGCGCAGTGCCTCGAAGCTCTTCGCCACCCAGTCGTCGTAGCCGCCGTCCCAGCTTCTGCGGACGTTGATCTCGTGAAGGGAGATGGCGAGTTCGTCGAACGGCGCGGCCTGCTCTTCGAGGAGCAACGTGTACTGCTCCCGTTCGAGTTCCGACATCGTGGCGGGCACCGGGGAGGCGATGAGTTCGCGGGCGAGGGCAGCGTATGTATCGGCGATTTCGTAGGTGGACGCGGTCGCGAATTCAGCGACGCCGTAACTCGCGGCCTTTTCGTATGCCGCGACGGTCGCCTTCAGGGCTTCCTGTTTACGCATGAGGCTCTTCTTCAAGTCACCCGACAACTCGATGGCGTCGAACGCGCGACGCGATCCGGCGGCCAGTTGTGTTTGCGCGGATGCAGCGAGGTAGCGGCCGCGATCGGTTGCGCCGGCGCCCGATTGATCGACCAGTTCGACCTGCTTGCGCAGCCACCGCTCGATCATCGCCGTCTGGCCGGTGCGGACGTAGAGCAGTTCAATGTGGTGGGCCGCTTCCAGCGTCTGCGAAGCTGGAGTCGGATAGGTATCTACGTAGCTGCGGAAACACTCGATCGCCCGCGTCGGATCGTCATCCGTATAGAGTTCTGCGGCGTGGTACAGCGCTGCCTGACCGACCTCAGTTCCCTTGTTGGCGAGCGCGACCTGATTGAACTCGCGCGCGGCAGCGAGCTTGCGTCCTGCCTTTTCATCGAAGTTGGCGAGTCGGCGACCGAGATCCGGCGCGAGGTCGCTCTTCGGATAGCGTTCCCGGAACGATTCGAGCAGGTCAGCGGCGTCGCCCCACCGTTCGGCTGACTCGTACACGGCCACTGCATCGAGATGCCCCTTGGGAGCGAGCTCCGAGTGCGGATCGTCCTGGGCGATGCGCAGATAATTCCCGACGGACGCCTCGACGTTGCCGCTCTTGTCTTCGGCCTCCGCCTGCTTGTAGATCGAAGCAACCAGCCGCGCCCTGATGCTCGCGACCTCCTTCGAGGGCGCGTCAGTCAACGTCAGAGCTTTCCGGAAGTTCGTCTCGGCGACGGCATATTGGGCTTGCTCGAGGGCGCCTTGGGCGACGATCAGAGTTGCCGTTAACGCAGTTGGATTGGATAGATGCGCGTCGCTCTGCAACAGCGCCGTGGCCAGTTCCAGCGCTTCGGTGTACTCGTGATTCTCGAACAGCGTGTTGGCCGCATCGACCTGAGCCTCGGCTGCATGCGGAGCCGTCGGAAAGAGTGTTGCGTATTCGATCTGTGCGTCGATCCGGCTGCGTGCGATCAGCGTGATTTCACCCGGCTTTGCGTTCTGCAGCAGGGTGCCGAGCGTCAGTATCGCGGCGTATGCGGCGTCCGGCGCGTGTGCATCGGTTGGATGTTCATGAACGACGCGCTGGTATGCCGTCAGTGCGCGCGCGGGTTCATCCGCTTCGGTCAACGCGTCGCCTTGAAGGAACAGAACCTCGCCAACGGCAGGGTCGAGGGGAAACGTGCGGATGAACTGTTCGTAGTACTTCGCCGCGGCGAGCAGTGCCTGCTTTTGCTTCTGCTTCTGACCATCTCTGTGCGACAGCTTCGCGACCTCCAGCAGATAGGTATTCATCGTCAGTGAGTATTGGTCGCGCTCGTCGAGGCCGACGACGACCCAGTACTGCTGGTCGAAGCCGTAATGCGCTACGAAGGCTTCCTTGCGCTCGCGTGCTTCCGAGGGGAAGTCCGCTTCGGCGAGGATTTCGATCTGGCGCTGCGCGAAGGCAACACTGTGCGAGTCGAACGGATTCGCACGCACGAACTCGTCGAGTGCAGCGACGCTGTCGCGTATTCGCTGTTTCTCGCGCAGGTCTTCGGCGAGTCGCGCATAGGCGCGGTATTGCCAGCGTGGTCTGTGAAGCTGTTTGAAATGTTCGGTGAGTGTCTGGGCGCCGTCGAGCGAAGTCACTGCTAGAACGACGGCGCGCAACGTGTCGTCGAGCATTTCCTGTGTCGCGCCGTTCGGCGTCTCGTCTTCTTCGAGAATCGCGCCAAGTGTCGCAAGAAACGCCTGCAGGCTCTCGTCGTAGTCGCCTTGTTTGAACTGCGACCAGCCGAGCATGTAGTTCGCGTTCTGCCAGAATCGGCCCGTTCGACCCTGCTTTACGACGTAGTCGTAGTCTCCGATGGCGTGCCCGTAATCGTTCGCTGAGAACGCCAGTTCGGCGCGGCGGAAGTGCGCTTCGGCGCGATACTCGCTGTCGGGAAATTCGTCGATGAGACGGTTGAGATACCGGTTTGTCGCCTTGTGGTCGTCGAGCCCGTCATACGCTTCGGCGAGGTGATACAGGAGGTATTCGGTGTCGCCGGCAGTCGGGTCGGCCAGCAAGGTCTCATACCGGGCGATGGCCTCCTTGTACGCCTGGGTGCTGAGTTGTGGATTGGTCTCCGCGCCAAGCCGACGTCCGAGATCACCCAGTCGCCGCTGAATCGCGCGATTGTCGGACGCATCGGGCAGGGTGCCTTCAACCCGATGGTAGGCGGCGACTGTATCGGCGGTGTCGACCGTCTCCGTCGTAGGTGACGTCGGCGTGAGTGGCGGCAGTTGTGCAAGTACGACGCCGACCTTCGGAGATTTGTTCTCGAGCGTTTTGGGTTCACTGCTGCATGCCTGCAGGCCGAGCAGCAACGTGAGGATGACGATCAATCTCATGGCGCCTCTGCACTCGAGGCCCGCTCGGCGATGTGATCGCTCGTTCTCGCGATTCCGACGTGGATCAGACGGAGCTGCTGCTGCGCCATGTCGACCTCGTATCGCGTCATTTCGGCGATGGAACGCGACAACCGCTCGCGGCGGTCGCCGGCAAGTCGAGAGGCTTCTGTCGCGATATCGTGCGCGCGCGCGGCAAACGGGGCCGGTACGGGATCTGCGAGCGAAGCCGAAATCCGTTCGAGGTCGTGCAGCTGCAGCAGTTGCGCCTGCGTGGAATCCGCGTTGAACCAATACAGCCAGTCGTCGTGCCCTATGCGGGCGCGCCATTCCGAAAGCGTTGGGTCCGAAACGGTCCCTTCGCCCGGCTGTGCTAGGGCATGCAGCAGGCGCGCGTCCCACGCGCGGTCTTGCGTTCGAGCGGTGAGTACGTGGAGATCGACGAGCCGCTGCTCGAAGGCGACTTCGGCGTTTCGGTATTGCGTCAGGGCGACGTTTGGCGCGGCAATGTGTTCGAGGCACATCGGATACGCAACCTGCGCGGTTTTACCGGCGGAAGACCAGGGTGTCTCGTTCGTGAGCGTGAGCCAGATGCGTGCGGCCAGCTCGTAGTCACCGTGTTCCATCGCTCGCGTTCCATAGGACGCCAAGAACTGCTCGTGATATCGCCCCTCAGCGGGTGCGTCTCGCAGCGTCGCTTCGGCGGACGCAGATTGGGTGCGCTGCAGGTTGATTGCCGATAGCGCGATGCGGGCGCGAGTTTTGAGGTCGAGCGCGTCGTCCGTATAGACAGGTATCGAGGTCAGGTACGTGAATACTCGTTCGGCGCGGTTCGGAACGCCCGCGGTGTGCAATTTCACGCCGAGATTGAAGAGCGCGTATGCGCGAAAGCTCTCCTTCGGCGACAGCTCGGTGGAGATGATGTATTGCGCGCGGTCGAAGTCTCCATCTGCGGCGGCGAGTTCGGCGCGCATGAACGATACCTCTGCGTCGATCGGCGCGGGTACTGCGGCTGTATCGTGGAGTTCTCGGCGAGCTTCATCGAACTGTTGGAGCGAGTCCTTCAGGCAGGCCCACGCCTGACGCGCGTGACAATCGTGGGCATGGAGGAATGCGAGACGGATGCGCAGACGTGGGTCCGTTTGTTCCACATCCAACGTTGCGGCGGTGTCGTCGACGACATCGTGCATTCCCAGCGTGCTTGCCGCGTTCAGCTGCGCGAGTTGAAGGCGGAGCCGGGCGATCGGATCTTCACCTGCAAGCGCGAGGAGCGACATCGACTCGATGAGCGCCTGCTCGTGCTGACCCTGAAACGCTGCATAAAGCACGGACCGGTATTGCAGATCCGCCGCAATTGCCACTGCTGCTGAAACTGGACAGCCGAGCAGCCATTCGCACGAGGTTGCATTCGTTGCCATGTTGTCGTCGACGGCAACGACGCGTGCATCGACGTCGGGAAGGCCCTTGGTCTGCGTGTGCGAAAGTTCGATCGCGATGAAACGCGGCGCCGTCGATTC
>CAZLDA010000334.1:0-5263 GCA_964557875.1 uncultured Pseudomonadales bacterium
CATTCCACCCCTCGCATCCCCAACTACCGAGGAAGTAATCGAGTTGATGCATCTGCGATTGTGCGGCTGTCGGCTCCGCAGCGGTTGCGTGCAGGGCGAGCAGGGAAACGGCGAGGGCTCGGGTTGCGCGATTCATTGCGAGATTCATCCCTCGAACATCCGCCACTCGGGCATGTACGACAGCCCCAGGTTCACGATGCGAGTGAGCAGCGCGTCGTAGCGCACGCCCACCGCCTTCGCCGATTCGGCGAGGTCTTCGTCCTTCGTCAGGTTCGGGTTCGCGTTTGCTTCTAACAGGAACACGCTGCCGTCTTCACGCATTCGAAAGTCCATTCGAGCGAAACCATTCATGTGCAGCGCGCGATAGATGCGTTTCGCGAGGCGGCTCAAGCGTTCCGTCTGCGCGGCGCTCAGGTCGGGCGCGCGGCCTGTCGTAATCCCGTGTTTTTCCTGATATTTCCGGTCCCATTTCACCTTTCGCGTGGCGATACCTGCGTGCACCCTCGACAGCGTGCCGAAGTTCATCTCCCACGCCGGAAACGTGGTGAGCTGTGAGTTGCCCACTACTCCGATGTAGATCTCACGGCCGTCTATGTACTCCTCGACGATGGCGTCGCTCTGCACCTGCTCATGAATGAACTCCACGCGTTCACGCAGCGCCTGCGCATCGTCCACGATTGACGCTTGCGCAATGCCGAGCGACGCATCGTCCGTGGCCGACTTGACGAACAGCGGATAGCGCAAACGACGCGGTTCGCGAAACCGCTTGCCGAACGGTATCGACGCAAACGCCGGTGTTGGTATGCGATGCCACGCGAGCACTTGTTTCGCGAGCACCTTGTCGCGCGACAACATCAGCCCGCGCGGTCCGCAGCCGGTGTAGCGCTGGCGCATCAGTTCGAGGAACGCGACCACGTAGTAGTCGTACGAAACGATGCCGGCAAACTGCTCCATCAGATTGAACACCACGTGCGGGCGCCAATCGCGGATGGTGTCGCGCAACTCCGTGAGCTGGTCACCGATGCCCATCATCCGCACGTGATGGCCGAGGCCGGTCAGCGTCGAGTAGACGTGATACTCGGTGATCGACTCTTCCTTCTCGGGCAACGTCGCAAGGTCGCCGGGAACGAGCGCTTCGTGCGTGATGAGCAGTATCCGGTATCTCCTCATAACGTGTATTTCTCCTGGTTGCGACGCAGCACGTCGAGCACGACGCGCTCATGAAGGCGAACCACGCGACGTTTGCTGTCGCGGCGCGAATCGCGCAGTACGAGGTCGAGTTGCCCGACCCGGCGAATGATGGTGGCGATGGCGTGATCGACGAGATACGGATGCAGTCGCGCACGCCGCACGAGCAGGCGCCGCAGCTGCGGTTCGATCTCACGAATGAATCGCTCCGCCTGTACGGCCCGCGGACGCGCGGGACGCGTGGCGAAGTCGCGCATGAGCCAGGCGTCGTACCGACGTTCGATGCGGTCGTAACGCGCGCGTTTGCGCCGATAGTGTTCGCCCAGCGTCTTGTCATTCTGCGACAACGGTTCTATAGAGCTGCGATCGCGTACCTGCGGCGCGGCTTCGGCGATCTCGTGCATCAGCGAGTTGACGAACTCGAGCTTCTCGATCGCACCGGGCCACTCCGCATAGTCGCGACGCCAACGCGCCTTCGGCTGTAGCCACACGGCAAACGTTTCGGCGAAGTCTTCCGTCGGATGACTCTGCGCATACCAGTGGCCGAGATGCAGCACGTGTCGGCGGCTGCTCGGTTGCGGCATGTAAGTGCCGGGATAGCGCGCCGAAGCCGGGCCGAAGATGCGGCGCCAGTCCGCGCGCCGGCGCAGGCCGAATGCCGTGTCGAGTGCGTGGCCCGCTTCGTGCCGCAGCAACCGCAATCGCCACAGGCTGCTGCCGCCGTCGACGTCGCCCATCATGCGGCGCTCGAGTTGCCGTAAGCGCGGGTGTGCCACGAAGAACGGAATCGCGATGCCTGGAATACCGTCGGGTGAGAACCACTCTTCCGAGAGCCACACGTGCGGGCGGAAGTCGATGCCGCGCCGCCCGAGTTCGTCGTAGAGCGCGAGCACGTCTGGCTGCACCAGGCTGCCGTCCACTCGCAGACGGAGGTCGCGCAAACGCAGCTTCAATAGCGCGTCGTCCTCGTAGTCCGCCCATCGGTATGGGCGAGGATCGACTCGTCGTTTCGGGCTGCGGCGCGGTATGACCATTGGGCTGCGATGGTAGCGCATCGCGGCTGGAGGCGAGCCCCATTGCAGGCCCGTGCCGTCTGACGCGACCATGGTGTCGCAACCCGCTACCCCGGTGGACCAGCAACATGACGGCGTTTCGAGTTTCGATCGCAGCATTCGCGGTGTTCTGGATCGCCATGGCGATCGCCCCGGTCAGCCGCACCGACTGGATGCTCGAGAACGTGATGACGCTGGTCGGGGTTGGGCTGCTGGTGATGTTCTGGCGCAGGGGCACGGTGTCGCAGACGTCGGTGATCATGACGCTGATCTTCCTCGCGCTGCACACGGTCGGTTCGCACTACACATACTCGCTGGTGCCCTATGACGATTGGGCGAGGAATCTGTTCGGGCAGTCGATCAGCGATCTCACCGGCGCACAGCGCAATCAGTATGATCGGCTCGTACACTTCTCGTTCGGACTGCTGCTCGCCATTCCGTGTCACGACTGGCTCGTACGCAGCGGCTATGCGTCGAATCGCGCGGCGTGGTGGATCACGCTGCTGATCGCAATGTCGGCCTCGCACATCTACGAGCTGATCGAATGGGGCGCGGCCGAGATGTTCGGCGGAGAACTCGGTGCCGCATACGTCGGCACGCAGGGCGACGAGTGGGATGCACAGAAAGACATGGCGTTGGCCACCGTCGGCACGGTCATCGGCGTGCTGTTCGGCGTGTTCATGCGCCCCCCGCCTACGCCGGGCGCGCGCCGCTTAGCCGGCGCACTATGAATCTGGGAGGTTGTATGGAGTACGCGTTCACCGACGAACAGGATCAGTTCCGCGACGTGGTTCGCCGCTTCCTCAGCGACAAATCGCCAACGACCGAAGTGCGTCGTCTGATGGACACCGCCGACGGATACGATGCGGCGGTCTGGCAGCAGCTTGCCGGCGATCTTGCGCTCACCGGCATCCACATTCCGGAAACGTACGGCGGCGCCGGCTTCGGACCGGTGGAGCTGTGCATCGCGATGGAGGAGCAAGGTCGCGCGTTGTTGTGTGCGCCGTACTTCTCGTCGTGCGTACTCGCAGCGGGCGCGATACTGCACGCGGCCGAAGACGAGCAGAAGGCGAATTTACTGCCCGCAATCGCAAGCGGCCAAACGCGCGCCGCGTTGGCGGTAACCGAACCGAACGGACGTTGGGATACTTCCGGCATACAGGCGGTTGCGACGCGCACCGGTAGTGGTTGGGTGATCGACGGCGAGAAGAGCTACGTCATCGATGGCTGCAGTGCGCAGCAATTGATCGTGGTTGCGCGAACCGCGGGCAGTACCGGCGATGCCGGGTTGTCGTTCTTCGCGGTCGATCCGAACACAGCGGGCGTCACTCGAACTGCGCTCGCCACGATGGATGCAACGCGTAAACAGGCGAAGATCGTGTTCTCGCGCGCCCCAGCGGAGTTGTTGGGACAACCCGGGGCCGGGGCTGAACCGCTTTCCCGCACGCTCGATCTCGCAGCCATCGCGCTGGCCAACGAGATGGTCGGCGGCGCACAGGCGCTGCTCGACTCCGCGGTCGCATACGCCAACATCCGCGTGCAGTTCGGCCGTGCCATCGGTTCGTTCCAGGCCATCAAACACAAATGCGCCGACATGCTGCTCGACGTCGAGCTGGCGAAGTCGGCCGCCTACTACGCCGCGCAAGCGGCAGCAGAAGGCGACCCACAAACGCCGGGCCTGGCCGCAATGGCGAAAGCCGCCGCCGCAGATGCCTACATGCGTGCCGCCGCAAACACGATTCAGATCCACGGCGGCATCGGCTTCACCTGGGATAACGACACGCACCTGTGGTTCAAACGTGCGAAGAGTTCGGAAGTGCTGTTCGGCGATCCGACCTATCACCGCGAACTGATGCTGCAACGGCTGGAGGCATGATCATGAGTGAAGCGAACGAAAACGAAGTAGTTGCGGAAGTTCGCGCGTGGCTGAAAGCGAACTGGAATCCCGAGCAGAGTCTCATCGACTGGCGAACGAGGCTCGCCGACTCCGGCTGGGGCATGCCGCATTGGCCGAAGCAGTGGCACGGGCGCGGTCTGCCGGTTCGCATGCTGCCTGCAATCAACGACGAGTTCGTCGCGGTGGGCGCCGTCGGAGCAGCTGCTACCGGCCCGCGCATCCTCGCCTCAGTGACGCTGTTGGAACATGCGAGCGACGCGATCAAACAGCGTTTCCTGCGCCGCATCATCACCGGCGAAGACGGCTGGTGTCAGTTGTTCAGCGAGCCCGGCAGCGGTTCGGATCTCGCCGGTGCAACCACTCGCGCCGACTTCGACGGCACGCAGTGGGTGATCAACGGTCAGAAGGTGTGGAATACGAGCGCGCATCATGCCGACTACGGTTTGCTCGTCGCGCGCACCGACTGGGACGCGCCGAAGCACCAGGGACTCAGCTATTTCGTGCTCGACATGCGACAGCCCGGCGTGCAGGTGCTACCGCTAAAGCAGATGAACGGCCACGCGTCGTTCAATCAGGTGTTCTTCACCGACGCCAAAATCCCCGTCGATTGGATCGTCGGCGCGAAGAACAACGGCTGGGCCGTGGCGATGACCACGCTTGCGCACGAACGGCGCCCAGCTGTGGGTGTGGCCGGCGTTAGTGGCGAAGGACGTACCGGGCGCGTGTACAACGAAGCGCGCGTCGAAGCCGAAATCGCCAACGAACCTTATAAGTGGTATCCGCAGCGCGCCGGACGCGTAGACCTGGTCGTCTCGCGTGCAAAGCAGACCGGCGCGTGGAACGACCCGGTCGTTCGCCAGGAAATCGCCAAGCTGCTGACCATGTCGCGCAGCACGAACTGGATGGCGCGCCGCGCGGCCGCCGCACAACGCATCGGCAAACCACAGGGTCCCGAGGGTTCGCTGGGCAAACTCGCGGGCAGCAACGTGGCGCGACAAGCGTCGCACGTGCACACACTGATCACGGGCGCCGAATCGATGCTGACGGGGAAGGACTCACCGCTCGACGGCATCATCGCGGAGATCCTCGTTTCGGTACCCGCAACGTCGATCGCCGGCGGCACGGA
>CAZLDA010000335.1:0-5256 GCA_964557875.1 uncultured Pseudomonadales bacterium
CCGTGTTCGAAAATCTAGGGAAAATGCTGGTAAAACTGCACAACGCTCGAGTCACCCACGGCGCGATTTACCCGAAGCACGTCCTGGTGGAGGCGGAGTCTTCACGCGTGTGGCTGATCGATTTCGAGAAGGCGCGCCGCGTTTTCGCTTCGAGATCATCCGCGGCGCGCCGCGACATCGCGCGCCTGCTTCGGCATGCGCCGTTCATGACTGATGATGATCTCGAAGCGTTGACGAGTGCCTACGATCGCCGCGTATTCCCTGCCTTGCTGGAACGTTTGAAGAGCTGACCCCGGCTCAGGTGTACAAGTGACAGGCGACCAGCCGCTCTGAATTGCCTTGCAGTGGCTTCAGCGGCGGCCGCTCGACGCGGCACACGTCCATCACCTTTGGACAACGATTGGCAAAGCGGCAACCCGGTGGAATGTTCACCGGCGATGGGATCTCGCCAACGATGTCTGCGCTGCTGCGCGATCGCTCTGCGATCGGATCGGGTTCCGGATTCGACCCGACGAGCAACTGCGAATACGGATGCTGCGGTTCGTAGAAGACACTGTCTGCCGCACCGAGTTCGATGATCGAACCGAGATACATCACCGCCATTCGGTCCGAAACGTAGCGGACCATCGACAGGTCGTGTGCGATGAAAAGCAGGGTGAGCCCCATCGACGATTTCAGTTCGTCGAGCAGGTTCACCACCTGGGCCTGCACCGAAACGTCGAGGGCTGAGATCGGCTCGTCGCAGACGACGAACTCCGGTTCGAGAATCAACGCGCGCGCGATGCCGATGCGCTGTCGTTGTCCACCGGAAAATTCATGCGGATACCGTGACATGTGATCGGGTTCGAGACCTACACGACGCAACCAGTCCGCCACGCGTTCTCGAATGTCGGCGCTCGTCGAGTTGCCGTGCAGACGCGGCCCCTCGCCGATGATTTCGCCCACCGTCATGCGTGGATTCAACGACGAATACGGATCCTGAAAGATCATCTGCATTCGCTTGGCGTGGCGCTGGAAGTCGAGCGGCGAGTACTTCTGCGGAAGCATCTCGCCGCGATATAGAACCGTACCGCGCGTCTTGTCGTGCAGACCGATCAGCGTTTTACCGAACGTCGATTTGCCGGAGCCGCTTTCGCCGACCAGTCCAACTACCTCTTGCTCGGCAATCGTGAGCGACACTTCGTCGAGCGCGTGTACCACCTGGCCGCCGCCGATCGGAAACTGCTTGGTCAGTTTGTCGGCGCTGATCAGCGTGTTCATGACGGTGCGGATGTGCGCGACACGATGTGAAGACGATCGACCATACGACCCGCCGACTCATGGTGCAGCCAACAGCGCGACGCGTGACCTTCGCCCACGGTGAATGGCGGCGGACGTTCCGTGCGGCACACCTGCATCGCGTGCGGGCAGCGTGCGAAGTAGCCGCAACCGACCGGCGGTGCGAACAAATCGGGCGGGCTGCCGTCGATGGGCTGCAGACGATGGGCGCGATTCGACGTACTCGAAGGCATCGCGTCGCGAAGGCCCAACGTATAGGGGTGCGCTGAGCGATAGAAGATGTCCTGTGCGGTGCCGCGCTCCACGATCTCGCCGGCGTACATCACGTTCACGCGGTCAGCCATGCGGGCGACCACGCCGAGGTCGTGTGTGATCAGGATGATCGCCATACCGTTCTGACGCTGGATTTCCTGCATCAAGTCGAGGATCTGTGCCTGGATGGTTACGTCGAGTGCGGTGGTCGGTTCGTCCGCGATCAGGATGGCCGGTTCGCATGCGATAGCCATCGCGATCATCGAACGTTGCAGCATGCCGCCGGAGAATTCGAACGGGTACTGTCGCGCGCGCTTCGCCGCATCGGGTATCCGGGTTGCCGACAACAGTTCAATGGCGCGGTCCATTGCCTGTTTGGCCGAATAATCGCGGTGGACGATCAGTGTCTCGGCAATCTGATCGCCGATGGTCATCGTCGGATTCAGCGACGTCATCGGATCCTGGAAGATCATGCCGATCTCCGCGCCGCGTATATCCACGCCGTTGATCTGCTTGCGGCGCAGGATATCGGCGCCGCGCAGCGTGGCCTGGCCCGCGGTGATGCGGCCCGGCGGCATCGGTATCAGGCCCATTGTGCTCTGCACGGTAACCGACTTGCCGCAACCCGACTCGCCGACAATAGCCAGTGTTTCTCCGGCGCCGACGCTGAACGTCGCACCTCGCACCGCGTGCACCGTGCCGCCGTACGTGTCGAATTCGACGTGCAGGTCGGTTACTTCGAGCAGCGGGGCCGTCATTCGCGGCTTCTCATTCTGGCATCGAGCGCATCTCGCAAACCATCGCCGAGCAGGTTGAACGCGAGCACAGTGATCGAAATGAACAATGCGGGGAAGATCAACTCGTGCGGATGCGTGAGCATCGTTTTCAACCCGTCGTTGCACATACTGCCCCATGAGGGAGTCGGTGGCGCAACGCCCATGCCGATGAACGACAGAAACGCTTCGGTGAAAATTGCGCTCGGCACTGCAAACGTGAGCGTTACGAGAATGACGCCGAGCGTGTTCGGAATCATGTGCCGCAGAATTAGATATCGCGTTTTCGCGCCGAGCAGACGGGACGCGGCGATGTATGCCTCCTCGCGGATCTGCAGTATCTGGCCGCGTACAAGCCGCGCGGTGCCCGGCCAACTGAGCACGACCAGTGCAACCAACAACGGCACTATGCCGCTTTCGCCCGGCCCTATGCCGAACGCGATCTTGAACAGAATCATGAATAGCAGGAACGGCAGCGCGATCACGAAGTCGGCGAAGCGCATGAGCAGCGAATCGACGGCGCCGCCCAGGAAGCCGGCGGTGCTGCCGTAGAGGATCCCGAGAATCACGAAGAAGAACGGCGCGACGATGCCGATGAACAACGACACACGGGCGCCGTACATCAATCGCGCCAGCAAGTCGCGGCCGAGGTAGTCCGTACCGAACGGGTGAAGCGCCAGCCGAACTACCTCGCCGTAGGCGAGTTTCGTGCCTTCGGGCACCAAGCCTCGCGCGAGGGCGAGTTCTTCTGTGATCACGCGCGTTACGTCGACTTGCAGCGCCGGTCCGGGCGCCATTTCGACACCGTTGGCATCGAGCGGAACCACCGAGTAGTAGTAGCGCATCGGATCGAGATCGAGCCTGTCTTCAAAGCGCGTCTGGTCGGAACCGACGAGTTCGCCCAACGGAAGCCCTAGGTCGTGTTCCGGTCCCGGCAGCATGATGTTGCGATAGATCAGATACCCGCTCGCTTGCGGTTCGGCGATCCATGTCATGCGGACCGCCTGCGTTGTCGCAGGTTCGGCCAACTGCAGAGTGAGTGGTTTCGAATCGGCTTGGAATTGCGCGGTAGGCGCCGGGTCCCATGAGCGATAAGGTGGTACGACAACCGCAGTTCGGTCGGCCCACGGCGCCTGGCTCACCTGATCGACGTCCTGACTCGCCGGGTCGACACGCCACACAAGAGGTCCGATCAAAGTGAACACGAGCAGCGCAACGATGATGTACAGCGACATCAGCGCGCGGCCATTGCGCTTGAGGCGCAGCCACGCGTCCTGCCAATAGGAGAGCGACGGCCTGGTAAGCTGCTGTACACGCCGCTCCGCGGTCACCGGTTCGAAGGCGTTTTGCGGCAGAGAGTCCGGCAGCTTGCCGGCTTCGACGGCGCTCACTCGAGTCTCACGCGTGGGTCGACTAGGCCGTATAGCAGGTCGACGATGATCACCATCAGCACGAGGAACGCGCCGTAAAACACGGTGGTTCCCATGATCACGGTGTAGTCGAGTTGTTGTACGGCTTGCACGAAATAGCGACCCAACCCGGGAATCGCAAACACCAGTTCCACCACGAATCCACCGGTGGTGATTGCAGCGATTGCCGGCCCGAGCACGGTGATTACGGGAAGCACAGCGTTACGCAATTCGTGTTTCAGGAAGATGCGTGTGATCGGCAGGCCCTTTGCTTTTGCGGTGCGTATGTAATCCGCGTTGACGATCTCGAGCATCGACGACCGCATCAGTCGCGTCAGGAACGCCATGGTGCCGAGACCCAGCACGATCGACGGCACGAACATGTGCGAGACCGTTCCCCAACCGGCCACAGGCAACAGCGTGCGGCCTGCCAGCGCGTTCAGATGCACCAGTGCGAGTTGCCCCAGTGCGGCAAACACGAAACTCGGCACCGAGATGCCGAGAATCACGAGGAACATGATCACGATGTCGGGCAGACGATTTCGATACAAGGCCGTGAGCGCGCCCCACAAGATGCCGCCGATCGCGGCGAATACGATCGCGAGGATGCCGAGCGTGGCCGACACTGGAAAGTGTTTCACGATGATGTCGTTTACGCTGCGGTTCTGCTGCGTGAACGAAATGCCGAAGTCGCCCTTCAGCATGTTGCCCATGTAGATCAGGTATTGCTGCGTGATCGGCTTATCGAGGCCGTACTTGATCTCGAGATTCTTGCGAATCTGTGCGGTGACCGCCTTGTTCTGAATGAGCGGATCGCCGGGTACGGAGTGCATCGCGACGAACGTTGCCGTCGCAATGAACCACACCGTGATGATGCCTTGAAGTAGCCGCCTGATCGTGTAACGGAACATTCGGCGCTAACAGATGAGACCGAGACGAAGCGTCATCGGCTCCCCTCGATGTAGGCGTTGGTATAGTCGGGGTCGGCACCGACCACGCGGCGCTGCATGCCGTGAAGGCGCGGGTTGCGCACATAGACCACGCCGCGCTCGTAGCTCGGAATGATCACGACATCGTCGTGGATGATCTTCTGGATCGCGCCAAATGCGTCCATCCGTGTTTTCGGATCGAGCGAACTCTGCGCGATGCGTACGTAGCGATCGAGCTCGGCGTTCGAGTACATGCCCCGATTGTTCTTGTTCCACGATGAGAACAGGTCGCCGAAGGTCAGCGGATCGTCGTAGTCCGGACCCCAACCCGCCGCTACCAGATCGAACTCGCCGGCCGTCATCTTCGCGAGACGCTGTTTGAAGATCTGCTTGTCGATCTTCACGTCGAGCCCGAGTGTGCGTTTGAAGACGTTCTGGAAATACTCGGCTTGCGAACTCGACAGTGGATCGTCGCCGGTCAGTAGAATGAGCGGCGGTATCGTTTCCACGCCGAGCTCTTGCTTTGCGAGCTCGAGATAGCGTCGCGCTTCGGCAACGTCCACACGCATGGGTTCCGCCGGATACTCCTGACGAAACAGGCCGTGTACGCCGGGC
>CAZLDA010000336.1:0-5253 GCA_964557875.1 uncultured Pseudomonadales bacterium
GCCCGCACGCCCGGGCCGTCCGAAGAAGTCTTCCCGCCCGCACCTTCGATCTCGCCAACGACTTTCTTGAGGTCTGTCTCGTTCAAGTCTATTGCCGCAACTTTGGCGCCTTCATCGGCGAACAGTTGTGCGGTAGCCCGTCCCATGCCGCTGGCGGCGCCGGTGACGATGGCAACCTTGCCGGCTATCGATCGGCTGAGTTTGGAGAGGCGTGCCATGTGTCCCCCTGAACGACGAGTAGGGAGCGGATTCTATCCCGGAGTTGCGCGCCGTGTATCGCGCAGGTCGTGCCCCCCACGAGGTGTCGTGCCGCACGCGCCGGTACCGTATCATGCGCCCTCCTGCACCATTCGGATTGGAAGTTGAAGAGCATGTTGAACGGAAAGAGCCTGACGGTTGCCGCCGTTGTTCTGCTCTCCGCCTGTGCAACGCACGGGAACAAGCATGGAACCGTATCCGGCACTGCGGATCTCGCGGCGTTCTACGAGATTCCATCAAATGCCGTGTTCATTGCGATACTGGAAGACGTGTCGAAGGCCGACGTCGCTGCGCAGGAACTCGGCCGCGCACGCCTCGAACCGGCCGGCCAGCCGCCGTTCCGTTTCGAGATCGACTACGACAAGGCACTGGTAGATCCGCGCCATCGTTATGCCGTTAGGGCACGCCTGACATCCGGCGAACGCACTGTGCTCGTATCCGAGTACCCCGCCATGGTGCTGACGCAGGGTTCGGGTGACAAAGCTACTATTGTCCTGAAGCTGCCTTAGCGGTTACTCGGCCTCGAGCTGCGCGCGCGCCGCAGCCAGCGCCGCCCGCTCGTCCGCATCGATCTTCGGGTAAGCGAGCTCCAGCTCTGCGATTTCCTTCACGACGGCGCCGAGCACCACCAGCCGCGTAAACCACTTGTTGTCGGCCGGAACCACGTACCACGGCGCGTGTTTCGCAGCGGTTTTGCGGATCGCCTCCTCATAAGCGTTCTGATAGTCGGACCAATGCGCGCGTTCCGCGACGTCGGCCGATTGGAACTTCCAGTTCTTCTCCGGCTCGTCGAGGCGCTGCATGAATCGGCGCTTCTGCTCGTCCTTCGACACGTGCAGGAAGAATTTCAGAATGCGCACACCGTTGCGCGTGAGATAGCGTTCGAAGTTGCCGATGTCTTCGTAGCGTTCGTTCCAGATGTCGTTCGTGACGAGCGACGGCGGCAGCTTCTGCTTCGCAAGCACTTCCTGATGTACTTTTACGACCAGCACTTCTTCGTAGTACGAGCGATTGAAGATGCCGATCTGCCCACGCGCAGGCACGTGCTTCATGTGCCGCCACAGATAGTCGTGATCGAGATCCTCGGCCGACGGTTGCTTGAAGGAGGTCACCTCACAACCCTGAGGATTGATGCCCGAGGCAAGGTGTTTGATGGTGCCGTCTTTGCCGGCAGCGTCGAGCGCCTGAAACACCAGCAGCAAGGCCCAGCGATCCTGGGCATACAACACGTCCTGCTGTTCGGCGAGCCAACCGACGCCTCTCGCCTGCATTTCCTTCGCGTCCTCTTTGTCGGCGGACTTCAGGTCCCCGGTGTCGCCCGGGTCGAAATCCTTCAGCGAAAAGTCCTTGCCCTTCGTGATGCGGAAGCGTGCGATGAGACTTTCGATGCGTTCAAGTTCGGTCTTGTTCATGCAACCTCCGCTGCAGTTCCGACGTCCACACGAATCGGAGTGCAGCGCTCTCCGTTGATGAGGCTGACCGGCAAATCCCAAGAACAAGACGTGACGATCAGGATGACGTCCATTTCGGCGCGCAACACTACGTGATCTCCCGGCTGGGTAGGGCTCGGACCCGAACTCAATCGATGCGCCGCATCGACCGGCGTGTTCTGGAACCAATCCACGGGATCAGGCACTTCCTGAGGTGTCCATCCGAAGCCTTCCGTAGCTTTTCGGAAGTTCTCGCTGCAGCTCGGGTGGTACCCCTCGAAGCCAGCCCACGCATACAGATGCGGATCGCACGCGCGCCACAGCATGTCGTGCACGCCAGGCGAATGGTCGGAGACGAACGTGAGCATCGGACGATATCGATTTGTGAAGAACGACTGCCCAACTCGTGGAAACAATCGCGAAGTGCCCGCGCGCGTATGCGCCGCGCTCAACCACTCGGTCATGTCGGAGGCAGATACCGAGAACATGTCGGCGATCTGACAGCCGTCGATGTCGGTGATGCGAATCAGCTCGCCGTTGTGTACCTCGATCGCGCCGCCGCTGTACGCGGGTATTTCCACTGACCGGGCCATTACTAACTCGGCTTCAACACGTCGCCGAACAAGGACCGCGAGAACACTTCCACGTCGGGACCCCGGCGCAAATGATGACCGCCATCCACCGACAGGTTGATGCCGGTAATCCAGCTCGCTTCGGGACCGCACAGAAACCGCACCGCCGCGGCAATGTCCTCGACGGTGCCGGTGCGGCTGATCGGCATACATTTCAGATAGTCCTCGTGCACCGAATCGGTGGCGAACAAACCGGCTGCAATCTCGGTGTCTACGAGGCCCGGCAACACGCTGTTCACGCGCACTTTCGCCACGCCCATTTCGTCGGCCGTGTTGCGCACGAGCATGTCGATGCCGGCTTTGCTCACGCAATACGGCCCCATGAAGCGATGCGTGCGCGCGCCCGCGATCGACGAGATAGCGCACATCGAACCGCCGCCCGCCTTCGCAATCGCGGCACCCGCGTGTTTGAACGTATAGAAGGTACCGGTGAGATTGGTCTGCATGATCTTGTCCCACACGTCCGCGCCGGTCATCACGACGGGACCAATCGCCCCTGTGCCCGCGTTCGCCACCGCAATCGTCAACGGACCGGCGCGTTGCGCCACAGCAACGGCGTTGGCGACGTCTTCCTCTTTACCCACGTCGCCGGCCGAGATCTGTACGCGACCGCCCATTGCGGAGATCTCCGCCGCCGCGCGTTCGAGCCTTTCGACGTTGCGGCCCATCAACGTGACGGCCGCACCGTCGCGCACGAATGCCTTCGCACACGCAAGGCCGATGCCGCTGCCGCCGCCGGTGACCAGCGCATTCTTCCCGGACAAAGAGTGGCCGGACAAAGAGTGGCCGGACAAAGAACTGCTCATGCGGTGCTCCTTTCGTTTGCGGATCGCGACTTGCTCGTGACTGTAGGTTCGGCCGCCCCGACATTGCAATGCCGCGCCGAAACCCGATACCTTAGCCGGCCGATCTCACGTTCATCTCACGCACACGATTCACACATACGAGGGCATTCAATCGATGGCGGCCGAGTACTCGTTTCGCGATGCAGACGTAATCTCTCCGGAGGTTTACGGGCGCGTCAGTCATCCGCATCAGGCATTCGCGTGGCTGCGCGCAAACGATCCGCTCCGCTACATCGAATGCGAGGGATTCAGACCGTTCTGGGCGGTGACGAAACACGCCGACATCATCGAAGTGGAACGGCAGCCTGAGCTGTTCGCCAGCGAACCACGTCCGATCATCATCCCGGAGGCGACCAATCCGGCAATGCGCGCCGAACTGATCGCGCAGATCTTCGAACGTTTGAAGGATTCGCCGAAGCTGCTGCAGGTGCTCGCGAGCGCGGGTCAGAGCGGCTTGATTCGTTCGCTGGTGCAGATGGACGCGCCCGATCATCCGAAGTATCGCGAGCTGGTGCAGCCGTGGTTCAAGCCCGCCAACCTGAAGCGCCTCGAAGATCGTCTCGAAGTGATTACGAAGAACATCCTCGACACCATGATGGGCGACGGCGGCGAGCGCACGCTCGACTTCGTGCAGGACGTGGCGGTGTTCCATCCGCTGAAGATGATCGTCGAGTTGCTCGGTGTTCCTGCCGAAGACGAATGGCGCATTCTCAAGCTGACCAATGAACTCTTCGCCGGCGACGATCCGGAAATGCGGCGTGTGGGCGCCGATCCGTTGTCGATCTTCGAAACGGTGAAAGACCTTTACGAGTACTTCGATCGAATGACCGAAGAGCGCCGCGCGCGACCGACCGAAGACCTCGCGTCGTACATCGCCAACGGCAAGATCGACGGCGAGTATCTGCCGTTCAAGGAGCTGATCTCGTACTACATCATCGTTGCGACGGCCGGGCATGAGACGACGCGTACGGCGATGTCCGGCGGTTTGCTGGCGCTGCTGCAGAATCCCGATCAGCTCGAACTTCTGCGCAGCAAGCCCGATGCGCTGATGAAGCTCGCGGTGGAAGAGATGATCCGATGGTCCACACCCGTGACGCAGTTCTGCCGCACCGCAACCCGCGATACCGAACTACGCGGCAAGTCCATTCGTGCCGGCGAAAACCTCGGACTCTTTTACGCATCCGCCAACCGCGACGAGGAGGTTTTCGACGAGCCGACGAAGTTCAAGGTGGATCGTCAGCCGAATCGCCACATCGCGTTCGGCATGGGTCCGCACATGTGCCTAGGCAACATTCTGGCGCGTATGGAGATGCGGATTTTCTACACGCAGTTCCTGCCGCGGATCGAATCGATCGAACTCGCCGGCGCGCCGGACTTCCTTCGCGCGAGTTTCGTGCACGGCGTGAAACACCTGCCGATCAACGTGAAGCTGCGGCCGGCGGCCTGACCGATGCACCCTGCGCTTGCAGCATTGCGCGACGCCATCGAGCGATACCTCGCACGACGCTGGCCGAGTCTGCAGGATTTCAAAGTCACCAACATCCAACAGATTCCCGGTGGCGCGTCGCGCGAAACGTATCGAATAGCCGCATCGTTTCGCGAGAACGGCGCGCCGGCGCAGCGCGGCTATATCTTCCGGCGCGATCCGCCTTCGAGTCTCATCGATACGAACCGCGCGCTCGAATACCGCACGTACGAAGCGGTGTATCCCACATCGGTTCCGGTGCCGGAGCCACTGATTCTCGAGGAAGACCCCGGCGAACTCGAACGGCCCTTCTCCGTGATGGCCGAAATCGCCGGTTGCGAAACGGCGATACCGAATTTCGCGGTGCCTCCCTATTCGGCACTGCGCGAACACATCGGAATGCAGAAGTGGGGCATCCTCGGAACGCTCGCGAAGATGGATCCCGCGCAACTCGGCGTGACTAAATTCATGGACGTTCCGACGCGCGAAAGCTGCGCGCTTCGGGAGCTCGACTACTGGGCCGGCGTCATCGCCGCCGACTCGCTGCACCCGCAACCGATCGCGGCCGCGGCAATCCGTTGGCTGCGGCGTGAATTGCCGCGGAAAGCCGAGAAGCTCTGTCT
>CAZLDA010000337.1:0-5176 GCA_964557875.1 uncultured Pseudomonadales bacterium
CGTGCGGGTGCCGAAGGAGAACATCCTGCTCGGCGAAGGCCGCGGCTTCGAGATCTCACAAGTGCGGCTCGGACCGGGTCGTATCCACCACTGCATGCGTTCGATCGGACAGGCGGAACGTGCGCTCGACCTGATGATCAAACGCACGATGACGCGTGAAGCGTTCGGCAAGCCGATCATTCAACTCGGCAAGAACCTCGAGATCGTGTCGCGCGCGCGGATCGAGATCGAAGCAATGCGTCTGATGGTGTTGCGCGCAGCGCGCGCGATGGACGTGCTCGGCAATCAGGAAGCGCGCATCTGGGTGCACATGGTGAAGGCGATGGTGCCCGAGCGCGTGTGTCAGATCATCGATCAGGCGATTCAGATGCACGGCGCCACCGGTGTGTCGCAATGGACGCCGCTTGCCGACATGTACACCGGCCAGCGCACACTGCGGATCGCCGACGGCCCGGATGAGGTGCATCACCTCGTGGTTGGTCGCGCCGAAGTGAAAAAGTACCAGTAGCGCGCAGGTCACGACGCCCGACCGATATGCCGACCGATAAACCGAGCGATATCCCGACCGGTGAATCGATCACGGCGTCGTGGCTGACCGATCGGCTGCATCAGGCCGGTCACCAAGAGGTCAGCGTCCGCAGTTTCACACGTACACAAATCGGCACCGGCCAGATCGGCAAGTGCATCCGCTTTGCGCTCGAACTCGACGGTAACGATCCAACGGCCCCACGCAGTCTCGTCGGCAAGTTTCCTTCGGACGATCCCACCAGCCGTGCCACCGGCGTTGCACTGAAGAACTACATCAAGGAAGTGTCGTTCTATCGCACGATGCAGAAGCGCGTGTCGATATCCACGCCGCGTTGTTACTACGCGGAGATCGCAGGCGAGGGCCCCCACTTCGCACTGTTGTTGGAAGACCTGAGTCCAGCGAGGCAGGGCGATCAGCTGGTCGGTTGCTCCGCGGATGTCGCGGGCGCGGCCGTACTGGAACTGGTCGGCCTGCATGCGCCCAGCTGGTGTGACGCGTCGCTGCTCGGCATCGACTGGCTCGGGCAACCCGATGCGGCGGGCGCAGCGGTGATGCGCACGTTGTACCGGCAACATCTGCCAGGCTTTCTCGAACGCTACGGCGCGCGGCTGGCCGACGACGAAATCGCCATCATCGAAGCGGTGGGCGAGTCGAACGGCGCGCCGTTCGATGCATTGCCGTCGCCGTTCTCACTGATCCATATCGACTATCGCCTCGACAATCTGCTGATCGACGAACGTTGTCGGCCGCCCGGCATCAGCGTCGTCGATTGGCAGAGCATCACCTTAGGCAGTCCGTTGGGAGACGTTGCGTATTTTCTCGGCGCCGGCCTGGTACCGGAGCTGCGGCGGGACGTCGAGCGTGATCTGGTGCGCGCCTACCACGCGCGACTCGGCGCAGCAGGTATGGAAAGCTATCCGTGGACGCAGTGCTGGAACGACTATCGTCGCGGCGCCTTCGCGGGTTTCTCCGTTACGGTGATCGCGTCGATGCTCGTGCAACAGACGGTACGCGGTGACGAGATGTTCACGACGATGGCGCGTCGACACAGTCGTCACGCGATCGACGTCGGCGCGCGCGAGTTCCTCGGCTGACCAGCATTTTCCGATGAGCGACATTCAGCAGCGTCTGCGCGACGGATACGCCGGATTGGCCGCCGGCCGTTTTGATGTGGCGATGAACGCGTGTCGCGACGTACTCGCGCGCGATCCGAAATGCGTTCCTGCACACTTTCTCGTCGGGCTCATCGGCGTGCAGCGCAGAGATCTGAAGACCGCAATCAGCGCATTCGGATCGGTGACCCGTCTGCAGAGCGATCACGTCGCTGCATGGACGCAGCTTGCACACACGTTGCTGCAAGCGGGACAAAACGCGCCGGCCGAGGAAGCGCTGGGGCGTGCGCTTACGCTCGGCAGTTCCGATCCGGTGGTGCAGGACTTGCTTGGCACGGTGCTCGGTCTGTTAGGCGATCGCGTCGCGGCCGATGCGTGGCATCGCCGCGCCGCGGCTGCACGTCCCGATGTGGCGGCACTGCAGCTCAATCACGCAAGCAATCTGATCGCACTGGGTCGCGCTGCGGATGCACGGCAAGCGCTCGATGCCGCGATGGCGGCCGATGCGGACAACGCGCAGGCACACTGGATGCTGGCCAACTCACGTACCGCCACCGATTCAAGGCACATCGCTCGAATGCAAACTCTGCGCGAGAAACACGCCGGGCGGCCGGCGGCACTTGCGTTCGTCGAGTACGCGATCGGCAAGGAGTACGAGGACCTCGAACAGTGGGACGACGCGTTCGCTGCGTTTGGGCGAGGCGCCGCAGCGAAGCGCGCCACTGTGGACTACGACGAAGCAGGCGATAAAGCTGCGTTCGATACGATTGCCGCGACGTTCACGTCGCAGTGGTGCGCGGCCAGCCGCAGCGGCTGCGACGACGCGTCGCCGATTTTCATCGTGGGCCTTCCACGTACCGGCACCACGCTGATGGAACGCATCGTCTCCAGCCACTCGCAGGTGCAATCGGCGGGAGAGGTGCAGCAATTCCCGTTTTCGGTACGGCGCATGACGGGCATTTCCGGTGTGCCGCGCCATTCCGCGGCGATCTTCGCAGCCGCAGCCAACGTCGACACGAAGGCGCTCGGTGAGCTGTATCTCGGTTCCACCGCGCACTTGCGCGGTACTCAGCCGCGCTTCGTCGACAAACTGCCGCTCAACTTCCTCTACGTGGGGCTCATCGCGAAGGCGCTGCCGAATGCGCGCATCGTGCACGTTACGCGCAACGCGATCGACAGTTGCTTCGCCAACTACAAGCAGCTGTTCGCGGACGCGTACTTTCATTCCTACGATCAACGCGAGATGGCGCGCCACTACGTCCGCTATCGGCGACTGATGCAACACTGGGCGGCGGTGTTGCCCGGGCGATTCATCGACGTCGCATACGAAGACCTGACCGCCGATCTCGAACACGAGGCCCGCAGAGTACTCGCGCATCTGGCGTTGCCGTGGGAAGACGCTTGCGTTGCGTTTCACCGAAACAGTGCGGCCGTCAGCACCGCCAGCGCCATTCAGGTGCGTGAACCGATGTATCGGCGCTCGGTAGATCGTTGGCGCCGTTACGAGACACAACTGCAGCCGACAATGGACGTGCTGAGTGAGGCGCGGCTGATCTGATTTGCTTGTCTGATTCGCTTGCGGGGGTCGCGCCATCAAGTTTTGGTTTAAGCCTGTGCGCGAAATGACGCTCGACATGCAGGCCCGTGCTGCGGGAACGAGTGCGACGACGCAAGCAGACAGCCACGTGATTGCAAAGGGGTCTCCAGTGAAATTCAAGCTATCCAGGTCGGGCGTGCTCGCGCATTCCATTGCCGTCATCACCGCGATGAACGCGGTCGGCGTGCAGGCTGCGGATGAGGTCGAAGAGATCGTGGTGATGGCGCAACGGCGCGCCGAGTCGATCCAGGAAGTGCCGCTCGCGGTGTCCGCGTTCACGAGCACGTTCATACGCGACACGCAGCTCGACGACATCAAGGACCTGGTGAGATTCACGCCCGGCATCACCGGTAATTCGAAAGACAGCTTCATCGACACGTTGTCCATCCGCGGCATCGTCACTAACGACTTCGGCATCGGCGGTGATCCGTCCGTGGGCGTGTTCAAGAACAACATCTATCAGGGCCGCAACGGTGAAGTGGTCACCACGCTGTACGACATGGAACGCGCGGAAATGCTGCGGGGGCCGCAAGGGTTTCTATTCGGACGCAACTCGATCGGCGGCGCGATCAGCGTGTTTACGAAGCGGCCGGAATTCACCGGCAACGACGGCTACGTCAGTCTCGACGTAGGCGAGCGGGGTCACGGCCTGCTCGAAGGCGGCATCAATCTTCCCGTGAACGAGAATCTCGCGTTTCGCGTCGCCGGTTTCCACTCGGAGGAAGACGGCTACGTGAACAACGTGTTCAAACCGACGCAGAACAACCTGATCGCGCACGACAACAGCGGCGGCAGGATTTCGACGCGGTATCAGCAGGACGCGGTCGATGTGAATTTCATGGTCGAGTACGAACATCGCGAACAATCGGGCTCGATGTATCGCGCCACCGAAAAAGGCGAGACCTGGGACAATTGGTTAGCGTTGTTTCCGGACATCGGCATGCCGAACGACAACCGCAACATCAGCAGCAACATGGGTCTCGGCGAAGAAGACAACTCGAACATCTGGAGCTACAACCTGCAGGTGGACTGGGATCTCGACTTTGCAACGTTGACATCGCAGACCGGCTACAAAGACCACGAGTACGTATACGCGGAAGACTTCGACGCAATGTCGGTTGCCGTGAACGACTACGCGCAGAACCAGAAGGGCACGTACTTCGAACAGGAATTTCGGCTCGTCTCCCACAGCACCGATGCGTTCTCGTGGTATGCGGGTGTGTCGTACTACCAGGAAGACATCGAGGCGCTGTTTTCCCAGCACGCGGCCGAAGACGTGATGTGTGCCTACTACTACGAAGGTCAAACCTGCGCAGAGGCGTTTCCCGGATTCACTTACTCGCCGGTCGGTCTGCTCGAATCGAACCGCGACAAAGGCGAGTACACCGGTTGGGCTACCTACGTCGACCTGAGCTACGCGTTCAACGAACTGTTCGACGCGAGCCTCGGTGTTCGTTACACGTACGACGAGAAGAAGTTCAAACTGAATGCGCTGCCGGTAGAAAGCGAACTCGGTCCGTTCTGGGCGATGGGGTTCACCACTGACGGTTATCTTCACGACACGAAAGACTGGGACGAGTTCACGCCGCGCGCCATCGTGCGCTATCACCCGAGCAGCGACTGGATGGCATTCGCAAGCGTCACGCGCGGCTATAAGTCGGGCGGGTTCGGCAGCTTTGCGATCACTCCAGATCAGCCGTTCGGCACGGTCGGCGTCACTCAGGCCGATGCACGGCCCGATACGTTCGACCCCGAAACGGTGTGGTCGTACGAACTCGGTGCCAAAGGCGAGGCGTATGACGGCCGTATTCGTGTGGCCGCGAACGTGTACTACTACACGTATGAAGACCTGCAGGTGAACGTGCCGGGTACTGGCGGCGGCATCGTGGTGGATAACGTCGGTAAGGTGGATGGCTGGGGTCTGGAAAGCACGCTCGA
>CAZLDA010000338.1:0-5168 GCA_964557875.1 uncultured Pseudomonadales bacterium
ACCTCTCTGCGCAATCTCGGCACCAGCAACCAACAACTCGCTGCACACAGCGTCGATAGTACGACAACCACATCGAATGCGAAGTTGCCTGCGCCCAGATAGTCGTAAACGTAACCACCCAGTCCCTCAGACACCGACGAGGCCAGATTCGTTACCGCCATGATCAGCGCGAACAACGTGGCCGCCACTTCGACCGGTACCAGGCGCGCCGCGACGTCGAGCTGAATCAGCATGCCCGTCATGAACGCGGCGCCCGCCACGAACGACACCGCGTAAGCACCGGGCAGCGTCGTCATGTGCCAATAGAGGATGTTGGCGAACGCGCCGGCGAAGATCGACAGCTGCACCAGGCGTCCGATCCTGAATCGGCGGCAGTAGATGCCGTACGCCACGCTCGCCACTACGCTGCCCGCCGAGAACACCGAGTAAGTATTACCGTATGTCTGCTCGTCGAAGTGCAGCACGGTCGTCATGTGCAGATACAACACCGACACCCACAGTGGATTGAAACTCCACAAGAACAGAATGATGCACACCGTCAGCAGACCCGGACGTGCAAAAGCCCCCACGAGTGCGCGCATCGTCTGCCGGCCGCTGATCGGTCGATCGTCGGCTGTGTCGTACGCGAACCGATACGCCAGCACGAAGCTGCCCGCCCACAACGCCGCACACAACAGCAACGCCGCCTGCTGACGGTCGACTGTGCTGAGATATCCGCCAACGACACCGGTGAGGAGCAGCGCTACGTTCACCGCCGTCCACTGAATCGACTGCAGACGACCGGTAAGGCCAAGCGGCTGACCGGTCTCCACCATCAGCGCATCTACCAGCACGTCTCCGAACGCGATGCCGATCGTCGGCAGCAGCAACCAGAAGAACAACAGCCAATGCGCGCCTTGCGGAACCGGAAAGAAATACAGTGCGAGCAGTCCCGCAGACGCGGAAACACTGGAAATCAACAGGTAATTCCTGCGTCGCGATCCGAACAGCGGCACCGCATCGGACAACAAACCGAACAACACTTTCAGCGACCACGGCAGCGCGAGCAGTGCCATGAACGCAGCGATCGTCGTCGGACTGTCGCCCCAACTCTTCAGCAACGAACGAACAGGTTGTGCGATCAAGCCGGACGTTGGATCACCAACGCCTTGAATGAAGTACATCGTCGCAAAAAATGCGGCAACACCGGTGACAAATCTCGAAGAAGAGTTGTCTAATACCACGCCGTCGTGACCGACCGACTTCAAGTCGCGTCTTCAATCACGAACGTCGACTGCGTCGACCAAGGAATAACGGCAATCTGTACCATCTGTACGAGAAGGAGTGCGATACGGTGAAATCACGGGCCTCTGCGTCCAAAGAAGAAAAAGGAGTGCTCGTCAGCGATGACGACAAACCTCCCACGCGATCCGCGTCAACGCAATCTCTAAAAATCTCAGTAAGAAACATCACGGCACGCCCGGCGCCGTACATTCACCGCGACATCGACCCTCGCTTCGACCGCACCAAAATCCGCTCCCGACCTCCGCGCGAAAGCCGTCGCGTCCGCGTGTTCAGACGCGCGCACTATCCGATGGTGACCGACGCAGAATGGACTGACTGGCGCTGGCAATCGCGCAACCGAATCAAGAACCTCGCGCAACTCGAAAACCTGCTCGAGCTCTCTGCCGATGAACGCCGCGCAATCGTCGAAGGCGGCTCGATGTTGCCGTTGGGAATCACGCCGTACTACGTGAGCCTGCTCGACCCGACCAACCCGAACAACGCGCTGCGCCGCACGGTCATTCCGGTGACCGGCGAATTCCTGCGTGCACCGGGCGAGGCCGACGATCCGCTGGGCGAAGACGGCCACAGCCCCGTGCCCGGTCTCGTGCACCGCTATCCGGACCGCGTCCTGTTCCTGGCACTCGACTTCTGTACCACTTATTGCCGCTACTGCACGCGTTCGCGCGTGGTGGGTCACGGCGAACTGGCGCCGTCGGATGCCCGCCTCGAAGCGATGTTCGACTACATCCGCGCAACGCCCGCAATCCGCGACGTGCTGATCTCCGGCGGCGATCCGCTCGCGCTCGCCGACGACAAGCTCGACTACATCCTCGGCCGGCTGCGCGACATTCCACACGTCGAGTTCATTCGCATCGGCACCAAAATGCCCGCGGTGCTGCCGCAACGGATCACCCCAAGCCTCGTGCGTGTGTTGCGTAAACACCACCCGATCTGGATGAGCGTGCACTACCTGCACCCGGACGAGTGCACCGTGGAAGCGTTCAACGCATGTGCGCGTCTTGCGGATGCCGGCATTCCGATCGGTTCGCAGACGGTGTTGCTGAAAGGGGTCAACGACGACGTCGACACGATGAAGGAGCTGATGCAGCGGCTGCTGCTGATGCGCGTGCGGCCGTACTACCTCTATCAGTGCGATCCGATCTCCGGATCCAGCCACTTCCGAACGTCCATCCAGACCGGACTCGACATCATGGAAGGTCTGCGCGGACACACGACGGGCTACGGCGTGCCGACCTATGTGGTCGATGCACCTGGCGGCGGCGGCAAGATTCCGCTGCAACCGAAGTACGTTGTCGGTCGTGACGGCGAAGACCTGCTGCTGCGCAACTACGAAGGCAACGAGTACCGCTATCCGGACCCGCTCGGCGCGGAGAGCGTCTAGTGCGCATCGGGCTGACATACGACCTGCGCGCCGAGTATCTGGCGCTCGGCTACGGCGAAGAAGAAACCGCCGAGTTCGATCAACAGGGCACCATCGACGCATTGGCCGATGCAATCGAATCGCTGGGCCACAGCGTCGATCGCATCGGCTCGGCGCGGTCGCTGGTGAATCGGCTGGCAAAAGGCGATCGCTGGGAACTGGTATTCAACATCGCGGAAGGGTTGTACGGGTACGGACGCGAAGCGCAGGTGCCGGCCATACTCGATGTCTATGGCATTGCCTACACCTTTGCCGATCCGTTGGCCGCATCGGTCTGTCTGCACAAAGGCTGGTCGAAGATGATCGTGCGCACCGCCGGTGTGCCCACCGCCGACTTCGCCATCATCGAATCTCCGGCCGATATCGATCGCGTCTCGCTGGAATATCCGATGCTTGCGAAACCGATCGCCGAAGGCACCGGCAAAGGCGTCACGCCAAAGTCGGTGGTGCGTTCGAAATCCGACCTGTCGCAAGTGGCCGTCGAATTGCTCGACCGGTATCACCAACCCGTACTCGTCGAAGCATTCCTGCCCGGTCGCGAATTCACGGTCGGCATCGTCGGTACCGGAAGCGCATCCCGCGCGATCGGCTCGATTGAAATCGTGTTGCGCAGCGACGCGGAGCCTGAGGTCTATTCGTACACCAATAAGGAAGAATGCGAGACGCGGGTCGACTACGTGCATGTCACCCGCGCCGATCCGCTCGTTGCCGAAGCAGAAAAGATCGCGCTCGACGCATGGATCGCGCTCGACTGCCGCGACGGCGGTCGAGTAGACATCCGTTGCGACGCGCACGGCAAACCGATGTTCCTCGAGGTCAATCCGCTCGCCGGTTTGCACCCGACTCACTCCGATCTGCCGATGATCGCCACCGCGATCGGCATGCCGTACGCGGAGTTGATTCGCGCCATCGTCGATTCAGCTGCCACTCGAATTCCCAAGGCGCGCGTCCGCGCCGCGTAGGTTCTCCCAATACCCGTCCGTGCCAACGTGAACCGCGGCGGTTGTTCGCTTGCTGTCGAAACCAACCTCGCACGGTTAGATCGGTAGCCGACGTTCGCTCCGCCAAACGCGCACGACGCGCACGCGATTCTTGTCTCGCCGGTACACCACACGAAATGGCGGGAAGATGATGTCGCGCAGAAACGGCTGTCCGAATTCCGGTACCACGCGACCCGAATCCGGATGCACCTTCAAACGCTCGATGCGCTGGAATATGTCCGCGATGATGCGGTCGCCGACGTCCGGCACTCCCTGGTCTGCGTACCAGTCTCGAACGGCTTCGAGATCGGCAACTGCGCTGTCGGCAAGGCGAATGCTAATGGGCACGCCAATATCACTTCAGACCGAGCCGCGCCTTTGCTGCCGCCAGACTCACCTCCTTTTCGGCGTCCAGATCCGCGAGACCAGCGACGACCGCTCGCATGAACTGCCGCTCTTCGTTTGCAGTTTCGTACTCGGCGAGCGATTGCATCACCGCCACGCCGCGGCCACGGCTCGTGAGCAGCACGGGTCTCTTAGTGTCGGCCGCATGCTTGATGACCCGACCCGGATTCACCTTCAGATCGGTAACGGGCAGAACGTCCTCTGAGAATCGAGTTGCCATCTGTATTTTTCCGACCATTTGACAGGACATGGGAATAGGTCGTCTAACAGCACCATTTCAATGAGCCAATCGCCCTTTCCGATGTAGGTGCTCGCGGGCCGATCGTGCAGAGAGTCTCCCAACTCCTCCCTGGCGCCTTGGTGTTGGCGTAGAAGGCCGACTATATTGCCGCCCCACCGATGAACATCCTTCTTCTGCACGACGCCGTTGGGCCCGATGCGCCACCCGACGCGCAAGATACGTTGCTGCAAGCGCGCGCGATCGAAGCTGCGCTCGTCGCGCTCGGTCATGCGGTGAACGTGCACGCGGTGACGAACCACCTCGGCGATCTCGTGCAACGACTCACGACTGCGCGGCCGTCGCTCGTTTTCAACCTCGTCGAGTCTCTCGCCGGCTCCGACGCCACCGCCGTTGCCGTGCCCGCGATGCTCGATGGACTCGGCATTCCTTATACCGGTTCACGCGCCGCGAGCATCGCGCTCTCGAACGACAAGTGCGCGGCGAAGGAGTTCATGACGCGACTCGCGCTGCCGACGCCGGAATGGGTGACGACCGACAACACCGTTTCGAGTTTCCGCGCCGATCACTACATCGTGAAGGCGCGCTTCGAACATGCCTCGCGCGATCTCGAAGAAGACGCCATCGTGCGTTGTGACTCGCTCGCGGTTGCGCAACACGCCGTGCGCGAACGAACGCGCGCCATGGGACGCCCATGCTTCGCAGAACGCTTCATCCGCGGCCGCGAGTTCAATCTCTCCGTGTTGAGCGGTCCAGCCGAACCTGAAGTGTTGTCGCCCGCCGAGATCGACTTCTCCGCATTTCCGCCCGGCAAGGCGCACATGGTCGGTTACCGCGC
>CAZLDA010000339.1:0-5166 GCA_964557875.1 uncultured Pseudomonadales bacterium
AAGATCGCAAAGGAACCGATCTCGATGGAAACGCCCATCGGGGACGACGAAGACTCGCATCTCGGCGACTTCATCGAAGACGTGACCATCGGTTCGCCGATCGATCTCGCAACCGGCGAAGGTCTGCGCGAAGCGACGCGCGAGGTGCTTGCGGGGCTCACTGCGCGCGAGGCGAAGGTTCTTCGAATGCGTTTCGGCATCGACATGAACACCGACCACACGCTCGAAGAAGTGGGTAAGCAGTTCGACGTTACCCGTGAGCGCATTCGACAGATCGAAGCGAAGGCGCTGCGCAAGCTGCGGCATCCGAGCCGTTCGGAACACCTGCGCAGTTTCCTCGACGAAACCAACTGATCGGTCGAGTTGCACATTCTGTCGGCACAACGTCGGCACTACGTCGGCGCCAGGGACGGCGCAGACGCGATTTGTTCAGGGCCAATTGCTCAGTTGGTTAGAGCAGTCGACTCATAATCGATTGGTCCCAGGTTCGAGCCCTGGTGGGCCCACCACACCGGTCTTTGTTTGGACGCCCGATGGGACTGAGGACCACGCAGAATGCGGCCGCGTTAGATCGCGGCGTTGCGCTACTCACCGCACTCTCGCTGCTCTGCATATTCCTGTTGCCGTCGCAGAGCGGTGCGAGCTTCCCGACGTACCTGCTTGCCTTGTTGGTGATGCTGGGTGGAACAGGAGTTTGGCGTGAGTTCTTTTCCAGCCGCGTGTTGGCGTGGTCGTTGCTCGTGCTTTTGCTCTATTACTCGTCGTCTGTCTGGTGGTCACAGACGTTCTCGGCCCGTGGCGCGCTCTCGGTCTACTCGCGTTGTCTTTTGATGTTTACGTTCGTTGTTGCGTTGGCGCACTCCATCGGCCGAGTTCCGGAGATGACACTTTGGTTGGCGAGAGCCCTGGCAGTTGCCGCTGCAATCGCGGCCGTGGCGGCGCTGATCGAGCTTCGACTCCACCCCACCTGGGACGCGCGCCTCAGCGGGCTCGGTCAGCTTCGCAACAGTGTGGTGGCCGGTTTTGCGTTCAACGCCGGATTGATGTTTGCGTCGAGCACCGCGCTGACCGACCGAACGAGGTGGCGTGCGATCGGTATCGTTTGCATGGTGTCGACCGCCACGGCAGTGTTCGCCACGGGTTCGCGCGCGGCGTATCTGAGCGGCGCAATCGGCCTGTGGACGCTGTTCTGGGTCTGGCGCGGATCGTCGATGGCACACGCTGCCTGGTGGTTTGCGGTGCCAATCCTAGGTATCGCCACGCTGGCCACGCTGACGATGTATCCAGCGTGGACTGACGTCCTGTTTCCGCGCGGGGACAGCTATCGCCTGGGAATCTGGAGCGCCGAATGGCAACGATTGATCGACAGCGGACTGTGGTTCGGCCTCGGTGTGCTGGTTCCCGATGACGTCGTCCTGCAGGGGCAGGTTTTCACCCACCCGCACAGCCTGTATTTGGCGAGCGCATTACAGGGCGGGCTGGTTGGCCTGTTACTCTTACTCGGTGTGTTGTTGTACTCGGGAGTCGAGTTGTACCGCGCACGCAAGCAGGAGGGTGCACCGCTGGGGATCGCGTTGCTGGCAACAGGCATGACGGCCTACCTGTTCGACGGTTGGGAGTTGATCGACAAGGTAAGCGTCAGCTGGTTGCTGTTATGGGTGCCGGTGGGGATGGCGGCTGGGGTGATATCGAAGATGAAGAGTCAACAACGGGTCGCGACTGGCGGAGTGATGCAGCGCCGGATCGATCGGATCGAGGCGAAACAGTGACAGGCGTGGGATCGGTTGCCGTCGTGGTCGTGAATTTCAATGGTGCAGCCTATCTGCGCCGATGCCTCAGTTCGATCGAAGCCCAAACGCGGCGTCCGGATCACGTGATCGTCGTTGACAATGCGAGCTCAGATGAGTCCCTGCGCGAGGCGCGGTCGCAGTTCCCTTATTTCCGGTACATCGCCAACGACACGAACGTCGGATTCGCCGCTGCAAACAACCAGGCGTTCGATCTCTGTTCGAGCCTCGGTGTGGAATATGTGGCGCTATTGAACCCCGATGCGTTCGCTGCACAGGATTGGCTTGCACAACTGTTGAATGCCGCGGGTTGCAGCACAGGTTATGCGTCTTGGGCATCGTGTCTGTTGCGCGCCGACACACCGACGGAGGTCGACGGCCTTGGCGATGCTTATCACATCTGCGGCTCCGCGTGGCGCCGGCGGCATGGGCAACCCCTCGATAACGCATGGCTCGTCGATCGCGACGTCTTTTGCGCATGTGCCGCGGCGGCTCTCTATCGCCTCGATGCAGTCGTCAGTGTGGGTGGGTTCGACAGCGATCTGTTCTGCTATATGGAAGACGTAGACCTTGGATTCCGGTTGCGTCTTGCCGGCTACTCCTGTCGCCTCGTGGCGAGTGCTACTGCGGAGCACGTCGGTTCGGGAATCACGGGCTATCGCTCTGCGACCGCGACCTACTACGGTCAGCGCAATCTCGTATGGGCGTCCGCGAAGAACATGCCCTCGGTACTGATCTGGGTGCTACTACCGCTGCACATAGTCATGAACACGATGATGATCGCGCTGTGTGCGCTTCGAGGTCAGTCTGTGATCGCTGCTCGCGCCAAGCTCGATGCTCTCAGGGGCCTCAGGAACCTGGTAGCGAAGCGACGCGTGGTTCAATCGCGCGCAATCGCACCAACGGGTGCAATCTGGCGCGCCCTCAGCAAATCACTGGTTCCGGGAAACTAGCGTCGGATGCGATTGTCAGCCAGCATCGTTACGTATCGTTCGAATGTGGCGTTGTTCAACTCCCTCGCCGACAGTCTCATCTGTGCGGTGCGGCGCGCACGCGGCGAGTATCCGGTTGCCGCCGAGGTGGTCGTCGTCATCAACGACACGCGCGATGAAGACATCGCGGTGATCGAACGCGCAGTAGAAGCGATTCGTGTGCGGCTTCCCGAGTATGTTCGCGTTCGTACCGTCAAGGGTCACGGCAACATCGGCTACGGCGCCGGACAGAATCGAGCGCTCGAGACGGTTTCTTCCGACTACCATCTGATCCTCAATCCCGACGTATTCCTCGAGAGAAATTCACTGCTGGAAGGGCTGCGCTACCTCGACGAGCACGCAGAGGTGGCCATGCTCGTGCCGCAGGGCTTCGATCCGCAGAACGAATACGCTCGCCTGTCGAAGCGACACCCTTCGCTGCTCGTGCTGCTGTTGC
Source organism: uncultured Pseudomonadales bacterium (assembly GCA_964557875.1). Lineage (GTDB taxonomy): Bacteria > Pseudomonadota > Gammaproteobacteria > Pseudomonadales > Azotimanducaceae > DATJGR01. The sequence continues at coordinate 3,216 of CAZLDA010000339.1, forward strand.
GCGCGCTCGCGATAAAAAGCTCTGACGGGCTCCTTGGTCGTCGCGTTGCACGTTATACGTATGGCGGCGAGTTGCCGTGCGACGCACCGATGTCGATCACGCTTGCAAGCGGATGTTTCATGCTGTGCCGCACCGACACGTTGAAGAAGGTGAACGGGTTCGACGAACGATACTTCCTCTACTTCGAAGATTACGACTTGTCGTTGCGCGTCAAGAACTACGGGCAGATCGTAGAGTTGCCCCAGGCCCGGATCACCCACTACGGCGGTCACACTGCGCGACGCGATCTTTGGCGCGTGATGCACTTCCTTCGATCCGGAGTCAGGTTTTTCAATCGTTACGGCTGGCGGATCGTCTGAGCAGTCGCCGGTTATGGAGCAGTGTCAGATGAAGTCCGTTCTTCCTGTCGTTCTCGCCGGCGGTGCGGGCACGCGTTTGTGGCCTCTTTCGCGCGAGCTCTACCCTAAGCAATTTCTCGGTCTCACCGGCGCGCCAACGATGCTGCAAGAGACGTTGCGACGGCTCGAAGGCGTCGATGCTTCGCCACCGTTTCTGATCTGCAATGAAGACCATCGCTTCATCGTCGCGGAGCAATGCCGCGCGATAGGTGTGGACTGGGGCGCGATCGTGCTGGAGCCGGCAGCGCGCAACACCGCGCCGGCGATTGCGTTGGCTGCGCTGCACGCGATGTCCGGGGGAGAAGATCCGGTCATGCTGATACTCGCCGCCGACCACCACATCGCGAATCCCGAGGCGTTTCGTGCTGCGGTTGCCGTAGGCGCCGAGCTCGTTCGCGACGATCAGTTGTTGACCTTCGGTATCGTTCCTGAGGTTCCTGAAACCGGCTATGGATACATCAGGGCAGGCGAAGCGATCAGTTCCGGCGCCTATCGAGTTGCGCAATTCGTCGAAAAACCCGACATCGACACCGCACGCAAGTACCTCGCCAGCGGTGATTATTTCTGGAACAGCGGCATGTTCATGTTCAAGGCGAGCACGTTTCTCGACGAACTCGAAGCCCATCGCCCCGACATTTTCAAGGTATGTCAGAGTGCCGCACGCAGTATGTCGAACGATCTGGACTTCAAGCGTCCCGGCGCCGAGTTTGCCAAGTGCCCGTCGGAATCCATCGACTACGCGGTGATGGAGAAGACGCGCCGCTCGGTTGTGCTTCCCATCGACGTCGGTTGGAGTGATGTCGGTTCCTGGAAGGCGCTGTGGGAAGTATCGCCGCGCGACAAAGGTGGCAACCACATTCGCGGCGACGTGATTACGGTCGACACAACGGGCTCGTTGCTGATCTCGGAAGGACGGTTGCTGGCGACAGTTGGCGTCAGCGACCTCATGGTTATAGAAACCTCTGACGCCGTCCTGGTGGCGCAGCGCGACTGTGCGCAAGACGTAAAGCGAATCGTCGAGAAGTTGCGGGCATCGAAGCGCCCGGAGCATCAGACGCACCAGCGCGTCTATCGTCCGTGGGGGAGCTACGAAACCGTGGAACAAGGTGATCGCTACCAGGTGAAGCGTCTCACCGTCAATCCAGGCGCGACGCTGTCGCTGCAGATGCATCATCACCGTTCCGAGCACTGGATCGTCGTGCAGGGCACTGCGACGGTGACGTGTGGTGAAAAGGAGTTCGTAGTCCACGAAAACGAGTCGACCTACATACCGATCGGCAGCAAACACCGGTTGGCGAATCCCGGTAAGATTCCGCTGCATCTGATGGAGGTTCAGGTTGGATCATATCTCGGGGAAGACGACATCGTTCGATTTCAAGATGCGTACGGTCGGGGATAGACTGCCGCAATGCGAATTCTAGTAACCGGAGGCGCCGGGTTCATCGGCTCCGCGTTGGTTCGGCGTCTTGTGTCCGAACGGCAGGCGGAAGTCTGCACGATCGACAAGCTGACCTATTCCGGCAGTCTCGACAATCTCGCGATGGTTTCGGAAC
>CAZLDA010000340.1:0-5130 GCA_964557875.1 uncultured Pseudomonadales bacterium
TACGACGATTTCTTCGTGCCCGAGACACATCTGGTCGGCGAACGCGATGGGGAAGGGAAAGGGTTCTATTTCACGATGCGCGGTTTTTCCGGCGGACGGCTGCAAACCGCCGCGCGCGCGTGCGGGCTGATGCAAGCCGCCTTGGAGAGCGCGATCGTGTACGCCGAAAATCGCACCGTGTTCGATCGCAAGATCGCCGACTATCCGCTGACACAGGCGAAGTTCGCGCGCATGGGGATGTATCTCGCCGCGTGCCGTTGCTTCGCGCACTCTGTCGCCGGTGAAATGGACAAGGGTGCAGGGCAGGTAGAAGCGAGCCTGGTCAAATTGCTCGCCTGTCGCCTGGCGGAATGGGTCAGTCGTGAAGCGATGCAGATTCACGGCGGTATGGGTTACGCGGAAGAGACCGATGTCAGCCGCCTCTACGTCGATGCTCGAGTGTTGTCGATCTTCGAGGGCGCTGAAGAAACGCTGGCCCTGAGGGTGATCGGAAAAGCGCTGCTGGAATCCAACTAATGAATCCAACTAACAGGGTCGAGGAGGGGTGATGGCCGTTCACGGGACAGTATCGAAGGGCTTCGAGCGGGTTCGTGACGCGTTCGAAACGAACTTCAGCGAGGGCGGCGAGGTTGGTGCAGCGTTCTGTCTGCACGTGAAGAGTCGAAAGGTGGTTGATCTATGGGGTGGACTCACCGACGTAAAGGGCAAGACATGGAAGGAGAACACGCCGGCACTGGTGTTCTCAACCACCAAAGGCGCCACGGCGATCTGCGCCATGATGCTCGTCGATCAGAAACGACTCGACATCGACGCGCCGGTTGCGCAGTACTGGCCCGAGTTCGCGGCCAGCGGAAAGGCCGACATTCCGGTGCGGATGTTGCTCAACCACCAGGCCGGGCTGCCGGTGGTCGACGCGCCGCTCACGCGCGCACAAGTGCTCGAAGTAGCTCCGATCGTCGACGCGCTGGCAAAGCAGACACCCGTATGGCCGCCCGGCAGTCGACACGGCTATCACGCGCTCACCTACGGTTGGCTCGTTGGCGAGTTGGTGCGCCGGATCACCGGCAAGTCGATCGGCCGATTCTTCAAGGAGGAAGTTGCGGGTCCTCTGGACCTCGATTTCTGGATCGGTCTGCCGGCAGATGAGGAATCTCGCGTTGCGCGGCTCATCACGGCATCGCCACCGACGGATCCTGCCATTCTCGCGCAGATGGCCGCATTGTTCGGACCGGACTCGCTGGCAGGCCGCGCGCTATCGTTGAACGGCGCAATGAGTGGCCCACCGGGAGGCGACTCGGTCTTCAACCTTCCCGAAGTCCACCGCAGCGAAATACCTGCTGCCAACGGAATTACTACGGCGCGCTCCCTGTCTCGTCTCTACGCGGCTTGCATCGGCACGGTTAAAGGAACGCGGCTCTTCGGCAAACGCACGCTAGACAAGGCGCTCGAGATTCAAAGCGATGCGCCTGATGCCGTGCTGGGGTTGCGTACGACGTTCGGGCTCGGTTTTATGCGCACCGGTCCGGAAATTCAGATGCTGGGGCCGAACTCGTTTGGTCATGCAGGTGCTGGAGGTTCGCTCGGTTTCGGCGACTTCGACAGCGGAGTTGGATTCGGCTATGTGATGAACCAGATGGGCAGCGGTCTGCTGATCGATCCTCGCGCTGCGCGTTTGATTGGCGCCGTCAGAGAGTGCCTCTGAGTTGAGGCAGGAGCCTCGCGCCGGGGTAGAATCCGCCGCTTCGAATTGACGGGGAATGATGCGTGGATATGTCCTTCAGCGACGCCGATCGCAAGTTTCAACACGAGGTTCGTACCTGGCTCGCCGATGCGTGGCCGGAGGAAGTTCGCAACCGCCAGGGGCGTAGTGCCCTCGGCCGGCTCCGCAAAGAAGATCACGTGCGGTGGCAGAAGGCGCTCGCCGCGAAGGGTTGGGCCGCGGTCGACTGGCCGAAGGAACACGGCGGCGCCGGTTTCACGCCGACGCAGAACTACATCTTCGATCTCGAACGTGCACGCGTCGGCGCGCCTATGGTCATCCCATTCGGTATGACGATGGTCGCGCCGGTGATCATGAAGTTCGGCACTGAAGAGCAGAAGCGCCGGTTTCTTCCCGACATCCTCAACACCAACGTCTGGTGGTGTCAGGGATACTCCGAACCGGGTTCGGGTTCGGACCTCGCGTCGTTGCGCACCAAGGCCGAAGACAAAGGCGATCACTTCCTGGTCAACGGCGTCAAGACCTGGACCACGATGGCGCAATACGCGGACTGGATTTTCTGTCTCGTGCGTACCAGCCAGGAAGCGAAGCAGCAGATGGGTATCAGCTTCCTGCTGATCGACATGCGCACGCCTGGCGTTACGGTGAACCCGATTGTGACTCTGGATCGGCCTCCGGAAGGGCACCAGGAGATCAACATGGTCTACTTCGAGAACGTTGTAGTGCCGAAGGAGAATCTGGTCGGTGAAGTAGGGAAGGGATGGACCTGCGCGAAGTACTTGCTCGAGTTCGAGCGTGGTAATGCCTACTCACCATCGCTAAAAGGGGTGCTGTCGCAGATTCGCGCGATGGCCTCGACGGAGACCAGCGGCGATGGTGCACCATTGATCGCCGACGCCGGGTTCAAGGCGCGCGTCGACGACGTCGAGGTGCAGGTGCTCGCCCTGGAATTCACCGAACTGCGTATTCTCGGCGCGCTTGCAGCGGGTCAGAACGTAGGTCCGGAATCGTCCCTGCTGAAGACACGCGGAACGGAGTTGCAGCAGGCGATCACCGAACTCGCGCTGGAAGCATCGGGCTACTACGTCGCTCCGTTCGATGCATCAACTCCGGAGGAGGGCGACAACTTTCAGCCGGTTGGGCCGAACTACGCCAACGGAGTGGCGCAGGACTACTTCAACACGCGCAAAGTTTCAATCTTCGCTGGATCCAATGAGATTCAGCGCAACATCATGTCGAAGCTGGTGTTGGGATTGGGTTGAATCTTCAGCGCAACTTCAGCAGAAGCATCAACAGCAACGGGGTGCCCACCGCCTGCAGCAACATGAAGCGCACGAGCACCTGCGTGTTCGACCATCCCAGGTTCTTGCGCATGTGGTCGTGCAGCGGATAGCGAACACTGCGGAAGATGGGGATCCGAAAGAACCTCAACAGCGCTACCTTCAGAAGACCCGTGCCGCCGTTGACAAGCACCACTGTAGCAACCACCAGTACGAGAAACGGATTACCGCTGGCCAGCACGAGAACGCCTAACAGCAGACCGATGGGGCGCGACCCGGCATCGCCCATCAGCACGACGCTCGGATTGCAGTTGTACCAGAGGTAACTCGCCAGACATCCGATCATCGAGAACGCCAGCATCGCCCAGGCCGGACCGTTGGCGTAGTGGGGCAGCAGCAGATAGGCCGACACGTCCTTGTGGCCAAGTACGCCGTATAGAATTGTGCCAAGAAACACCAACGCCATTGCCGACAGGCTTCCCGAGAGCCCGTCGACGCCGTCGGTCGCATTGGTCGAGTTGATCGTTACCCAGATCAGAAGCGATCCGCCGGTTATGAACAGCCAGGGTTCGAGGTGGAGCGGGGCCTTCAGAAAGGGCAGCCACACGTCGAATCCCGTCATACGGCACACCGCAGTGGCTGCCACGATGCTCACCACCAGATCGCATGCGCCGAGCGCGTATTCGCTCCATCCGCCACGCGTTTTGTCGTCGAGGAAACCCACATACATCGCGGCCAGCATGCAGCCGATGACCGTGAGGTAAGGCCATTGCAGAGGAGTTACCAACAGCGCCACGAAGGCGAATATCGGCACGAAGATCGCGCCGGCGCCCATCGGTTTTCCGATACTCATCTCGGCATTGACCGCGTGTGCGCGCCCTTGATCTTTCGGCAGTAGATGCCAGAGGCGGGGCAGCAGCACGAAGGTCAGAACGACCGACAGTCCGTTTGCGATGCCTGCGAGGAAGAGATAGCTGTTGAACAGCCGCAACGGTCCGAACAAGTGTCCGAAGTGTTCGGCAATGGCTTGAAGGATGGTCCGATCTCCGTGCGTGACGTCGGCGCGAAGTATACGTGACCAGAGGCCTGTAACGGATCTACGCGGCGGCGGCCGTCAACGGATATTCGGCTACGACCTCAGCCATTGAGGCGAACTTGAAATCGCGCAGCAACGCGCGAAGTTTCGTCTCGCATCGTTCGAGATTCGTGTAGTGACGGAACCGCGACCTCAATGACGTTCGGATGCGCGGCTGGCCGGGATCTAGTTCCCACGGATGCATGTAGAACACGAAGGGTTCGTTGTCGCGGTTAACGGCGTTGAGCAGAAACGCAGTCAGCTGATAGGGGTAGAGCCTGAAGTAGCCGCCACCCGAGACCGGCACCGTCATCCCCATGAAGGAGCGAGTGGTCATTGGAAACTCGATCAGCGTCTTGCCCGCGGGCGCGGTGATTCGATGCGGACCTGCAGCCTCGACTGCGGTTCCATAGATGTCGTGACGCACCGGATACATGCTCGAGTCGTACTCGAATCCGCAATCCGCAAGCACATCGAGCGCCCAACGAGACGCGTCTGTGATCGAAAAACTGGCCGCCCGATAGCCGCACACGGGCTTCTGAACTTGTGCTTCCAGGAGGCTCTTCGCGCGATGCGTCTCTTCACGAAACACCGCCGGGGACTGTCCGTAGATCAGCTGATGACTGAACCCGTGACATGCGATCTCGTGGCCGCGTGCGGCAATGTCGCGCACCAACTGCGGGTGGCGCTCGGCGATCCATCCGAGCACGAAGAAGGTTGCATTCGCGCCGCAGTCGTCGAATACATCGAGCACGCGATGGGTATTCGCGACAACGCGCGATTCGAACTGCGGCCAATCGTCCGGAGAAATCTGGTCGCGAAACGCGGAGACCTGAAAGTAATCTTCAACGTCGACTGTTAGTGCGTTGGTGATCAAACGAATTCCTCAGCGAGCGCCGTCACCGACCAGCACCACGTCGACCGTTTGAATCAGGATGATCAGATCGAGAAGGATGCTGTGGTTCTTCAGGTAATACAGGTCGTACTGGAGTTTCTCGCGCGCATCGTCGAGTGATGCGCCATACGGATAGCACAGTTGCGCCCATCCGGTGAGC
>CAZLDA010000341.1:0-5129 GCA_964557875.1 uncultured Pseudomonadales bacterium
GTGATTGATCTGCGAACGAGCGGTAACGAAGTCGACCGCGATGGAACCGTTGGGTTGCAGGTGCTGTTGCCAATCGATGCGTTGAATCCCGTAGTACAGCGCGTCGGGCTCCGGTGCATCGCACGTGCCGATCTGCAGCAGAATGCGGTTCGCGATTCGGCTCCACAGGCACATCCGGTATGCGCATTCGAGACTGCCGGTGAAGCCGATGCCGGCGGTCGTGCGCGCGGTGACCGCTCCGCCGCAGCCGAGCAGCTCCTGCTCGACCAGGTCGGAAAAGCCCAGGGGATGTGTGGCGAACAGATTCATGGCGCGTGGTGTGCGATCCGGCGCGGCATTGTAGCCGTTCGGGACGCTCCCGCCGCGGCTGACTCGCGACTGGGTTGACCGCGTCGCTCGCCGTCACGAGGATGTTCGGCATTCGCCCCAAAAGCGCTTCGCCCGCTTTGTTGGGGCGCGCTTCAGCTTCTCCCGATGGCCGTTGCACAGGCGTGTGACCCGATGTCGTTGCCAACTCCGACAGCCGCCACACCATGACGAAGTCGTTGGCGGTGTTCGCTTGCGTGCTTCTCGGTGTAACGGTAGGTGGCGCCGACGCGATTGCACAGGACATCGAGCCGCGGGCCTACTCGAACGCGCCGATTGGCGTGAATTTCCTGGTCGCCGGCTACGCGCGTACTGATGGCGGGCTGTCCACCGATGGCTCACTGCCGCTCACCGACATCAATCTCCACACCGACAGCGCAGTACTTGGGATGGCACACGTGCTCGAGATAGGTGGCCAGTCGGCAAAGATCGACCTGATCGCGCCCTACACACAGTTGTCGGGCGACGCGAAGTTCGACGGTGCCCCGATCGATCGCAACGTCGACGGCTTCGCCGATCCGAAGGTACGGCTGTCGGTGAACCTGTACGGCGCGCCCGCACTAGCGCTAAAGGACTTCGCGAACTACACACAGGATCTGATCGTCGGTGTGAGCCTGCAGGTGAGCCTGCCGGTTGGCCAGTACGACGACGAACGCCTCGTCAACATCGGCACCCACCGCTGGGCACTCCGCCCTGAATTCGGCGTATCGAAAGCCAGCGGACGCTGGACCCTGGAGCTCGCCGCGGGCGCGACGATCTTTACGGACAACGATGATTTCTACGGCGGTCAACGGCGGGAACAGGACCCGATCTATTCGATGCAGGGTCATCTCATCTATAGCTTCCACAACGGTTGGTGGGCGTCAGGCGACGCGACCTATTTCGAAGGTGGCCGCACTACCATCGATGGCCTGCACAAGAAGGACCAGCAGAGGAACTGGCGTGGCGGCCTCACGCTCGCGATACCGATCGATAGGCTCAATTCGGTGAAGCTGTACGCGAGCAACGGCGTTTCGGCGCGCACCGGCAATGAGTTCGATCTGTACCGCATCGCCTGGCAGTATCGTTGGGGCGCGGGCCTGTGAATCACGAAGAGGATTGAACCGTGTCGAACGAGACCCTATCGCCTCAAAGACTCCTCGACGTTCTGATACGGGCGGGGATCATCGCGATACTCGCGATCACCTCCTACGGCATCTTCCAGCCGTTTCTCAACCTGATGCTGTGGTCGATGATCCTCGCGATCACGTTGTACCCGTTGCACGTGAGATTGAAGCCGAAGCTGGGCAGCGACGGCCGCACGGCGACGCTGATCGTGCTGATCAGCATAGTGACGATGCTGGCGCCGGTTTACTTCCTTGGAATGTCCCTGGCGGAGACGGTCGAGCACGCAGTGCAGACCATCAAACACGATGAGTACCACATTCCTCCTCCGCCGGAATCCGTCGCGGGTTGGCCGGTCATCGGCCAGCGTTTGCACGATGTCTGGCAGCAAGCCTCCGTGGACCTCACGGCGCTCGTGCGGAAAGTAGCGCCCGAGCTCAAGAGCACCACCATGGCGCTGTTGGGAAAGGTCGCCGGCGTCGGTATCGGCTTTCTCGTGTTCGTCGCGGCGCTCATCGTTGCGGGCATATTCATGGCCTACGGCGAAGCCGGCAGCAACAACACCGTGCGTATTCTGTCGCGGCTGTCAGGACATGAGCGCGGCGCAAGGCTGGCCGAGCTTTGTACTGCGACGATTCGGGCCGTCGCGCAGGGGGTAGTGGGCATCGCCTTCGTTCAAACGCTGCTGATCGGCGTGGCCTTCCTCGTGAAGGGCATCCCGGGTGCGGGACTGCTTGCGCTCGGCACGTTGTTGCTCGGCATCATGCAGTTGCCCGCAACCTTGATTACGCTACCTGTCATCGCATACGTCTTTGGAACCGAAGGCGTCACGGTTGCAAGCGTGGCGTTCGCCGTTTACACCTTCATCGCCGGGCTCGCGGACAACGTGCTCAAGCCGTTGCTTCTCGGGCGCGGACTGGATGTGCCGATGCCGGTCATTCTGATCGGCGCAATCGGCGGGATGGTGACGGGCGGAATCATCGGGCTGTTCATCGGTCCTGTGGTGCTGGCCGTGAGTTATCAGTTGTTCTGGCAATGGGTCGATCAACAGCCCGTCGCAAACGCACCCGACGCTCCGCCTCCCGGCTGATGCCGTCCGCCGCCGCTCCATCCCCTTTACGAAGGCGGCAGTCCTCTTTAAGAGGACGGCTGTCCTCTTTTAAGAGGATGGAAGGGCGAACGCGACCACATAGTCGCCGCGTGTACTGCCCATGCCGCCGTGACCACCCGCGGAGATGACGATGTATTGACGGCCGTTCTGCGTATACGTCATCGGCGTGGCCTGACCGCCGGCCGGCAATCGCCCGCGCCACAGCTCGGCCCCCGTTTCCACGTCGAATGCGCGCAGGAAGTTGTCGGACGCAGCACCAATGAAGACCACGTTGCCCGCCGTCACGATGGAGCCGCCCATGTTCGGCACGCCATCGATGAACCACACCGGCCACGGTGCCAGATCGCGCGACGTGCCGAGCGGAACCTCCCATACGATCGATCCGGTGGCGAGACTCATCGCGGTGAGCGTGCCCCACGGCGGCGCCGTGCACGGCACGCCGATCGGCGATTTGATCAATTCGCGGCGCATGCCGTATGGCGTGCCCGTCTGGCGCGCGAATTCTGAATCCGGATACATCTTCGATTCGTAGGTGGATTTCAGTTCGTCGCGCTTGATCAACTGCACGACGAACGGCAATCGGTTCGTGTTCGCAATGACCAGCTGATGCACCGGATCGAACGAGACGCTGCCCCAGTTCGAACCTCCCGAATATCCGGGCCATTCCACGCTGCCCTGCAAACTCGGCGGCGTGTAGATGCCCTCAGAGCGCAGCTTAGTGATCTGGTCAGCGCACTTGCCGCGGTCCCATGGTGTGAATCCCCACGCGTCGTCGGCTGTCAGCGGTGCATTCGGCACCAGCGACGGCAAGGCGGAGAACGGTTGGGTCGGCGATAGTACCTCGCCCTCTACTCCGTTCTGCGGCACCGGGCGCTCTTCGATGCCGAACAGCGGTTCGCCTGTGCGGCGATCGAGCACGAACAGCATGCCCATTTTGGTGGGTTGCACCACGGCAGGCACGCTCTGGCCGTTGCGTTGCAGGTCGATCAGTACCGGTTGCGCCGGCATGTCGTAGTCCCATACGTCGTGGTGCACGAGCTGTCGCGCCCATACGACTTCACCGGTCGCAGCGTTCAAAGCGACGATCGAATTCGCGTGACGGTTGTCGCCGGTGCGTTCGCCGCCGAAGAAATCGGGACTGGCGGAACCCACCGGAACGAACAGCAGGCCACGCTCCACGTCGAGTGAAAGCACCGACCACGCATTCGCCGCACCGGTGATCTTCGCCGCTTCGTCGGTCCACTCCGAATACACCGGATTGTCCGGTGTGCGTGGAATCGGATCCCACGACCACACGAGAGCGCCCGTGCGCGCGTCGAACGCACGGACGATGCCGAGTTCGTTGTCCACCGCGCGGTTGTCGCCCACGGCCGAGCCGACCATGACGAGGTTGTGCCACAACGCCGGCGGCGACGTGACGAGATAGTTTCCCGGATCGCGCGGCCTGCTGCCTTCGTTCAGATCGACGGAGCCGTTCTTGCCGAAGTCGGCGCATGCGAGTCCGGTCTTCGCATCGAGTGCTATGAGTCGCGCGTCGAGCGTGCCGAACAGGATGCGCAGCGCACACGGCGCGTCGGCCGCGGCGTCGGGATCGCGCCACGCGCTCACACCGCGCGAGGTGTTCTCGGAGTAAGCGCGGTCGTTGGGAAGATGCGCGTCGAACTGCCACACCGCTTCGCCGGTGGCGGCTTTGATCGCGTGTACGTGCCCGTACGGCGTGCTTACGTATAGCACGCCGTCGATGAGGATCGGTGTTGCTTCGAACGCCATACGTTTGGCGCTGGGATACCCCTCGCCGAGATCGCCGGTTCGATAGCTCCAAACCTGCGTCAGCTGGGCCACGTTGTCGCGCGTGATTTGCGTGAGCGGTGCGTAGCGGCTGCCGCCCGGTTCGTTGCCGTACGTCGGCCATTCGCTGTTGCTGGGGTCTGCACCGAATGCCGCCAACGGAATCGTGCTGGCGCAAACGAGGAGACAGGAGATCAGGAGCCCGATGGTGGATTCTAAGATGGTCACGAGCGCTTCTCCCTGGTTAGCGGTGCACTTTGTGCGTTGGACTGCTTCAGAACGCGGTCGCGCATGACGCGGTTGTCGGCTTCCATGTCGGAAATGACGGCGCGAAAGCGCGGGTCGTCGCGAATGGTCTCGAAAGCAGGCACCTGGTCGAGCCGCTGCACGAAGTCGAAATCCCACAGCAGGCGGTTGCCTTGCAACTGTGCGGCGCGCAGTTCGTCGATGGCCGCGTCGTTTCTGCCGAGACGGGCGAGGATCTTCGCGCGCGTCACCTTTTGCAGCGCGGGGTCGTAGCCGTGCGCTGGCGGCGCCTGCGTTGTGAGCAGCGTTTCGAACACCCGCGCTGCATCGTCTTTGCGACCTTCGCGTATCAACAGCTCACCGAAGAGCAACGCCGGTTCTGGCTGGGAGTGGGAAGCATCGAGCGTTGCGAGCAGCGTAGGTGCGAGCTTCGTGAGTTCACGCCGCGCCGTTGCGAGATCGCCGAGTGCAAGCGATGAAGTGATCATCAGCGACTGCCAGATCGGATCGCTCG
>CAZLDA010000342.1:0-5125 GCA_964557875.1 uncultured Pseudomonadales bacterium
GGCGATCCTGCAGGTAAGGCAGCATCCACGGTGAGATCGCGTCGTAGTAGTCGATCAGATCGCCCTTCGTCAGGCCGAGTTCGGGATAGAAGATCTTGTCACGGTGACTCACCTCGACCCGCCGCTCGCCTGCGCTGATTCGCGGCGCGGGCGCCGGTTCGTCGAATGTGCCAATGCACTCCTGCGGTAGCTTGTCGGTGCGCATCCTGACGAACACGGGCTGGCGCAGATGACCGGCGGCGGTGTATTCGCGAAACGCCACTTCGCAAACGAGTTCGGGCTTCACCCAGTGTCCGTCGTCGTCGTTGAGAGGCTCGCCGTCGGGAAGGGCATGCAGCTGCTTGTCGAGTTGTTTGCGCTGCGCGCCGCCGAGACCGGAACCGACGCGTCCCACCGGAGTGAGTGTGCCGTTGCGATACTCGGCGAGAATCAGCGAACCGACGTCGTTGGGATTCGTACGCACGCTCTGCCAGCCCACCACGACGAAGTCGCCTGTGCGGCGCGTGCGCACCTTGATCCAGTCCGACGACCTGCCGCTCTGATACCGGCTGTCGGCGCGCTTGCCGACCACACCTTCGATGCCCAGGCGTTGCGCAGCAGCGAACGCGGAGCGTCCTTGCTCCTCGATGTGTTGCGAGTAACGCACCGGGCCGACCGTCGGCAAAAGGGTCTCGAGCAGCTCTTTGCGTTGCACCAGTTCGAGGTGGCGCAGGTCGTAGTGCAGTGCCTCGATGAGGTCGAATGCGTACAGCGTCGCGGGTTGATGACGCGCGGCGGCGATGATCTGTGTTCGGTTCGACAGCGCGGCGCGCGTCTGCAGTTCGGAAAAACTCGGCCTGCCGGTGGCGTCGTGGACGACGAGTTCTCCGTCGATGAGCAGTTGTTCGTACGGCAACAGCTTCACGGCGTGTGCGATGTCCGGAAACTGATCCGTCAGCGACAGTCCATTGCGTGACAGCAGGCGCACGCCGTTGGCGGACTTCTCCGCAAAGAGCCGATAGCCGTCGTACTTGAACTCGAAGATCCAGCCTTTCCGGTCGAACGCTTCACCGGAGTTTGCGCCCGTGCTCGCGAGCATCGGAGTCGGCGCCTCCCTGTTCGGCTTCAGTTTTGGTGGCGCGTATTTCTTCAGGTGCTTTGCCAGTCGCTTCGACGCTGCAGCGGGATCGGGCATTTCCGTGAGATTGAGCCCCGAAAACACGGAATCCTCGGGAAACCGGTAGTCGGCGCCGCGCGCTTGATCGTCGCGTTCCTTGATCAACAGCCACTCGGTCTCTTTCTTCATTCGGATCAACGTCCAGCGGCCGTGCAGCTTGTGGCCGTGGAGGTCGAACAACAGCTTGCCCTTGCGCCACCCCTCTGCAATATCGTTCAGCGGCGTCCAGGTGCCTCGATCCCACACGATGACGTAGCCGGCGCCGTAGTTGCCTGGAGCAATTGCGCCTTCGAAATCGGCGTATTCCATGGGATGGTCTTCGACCAAAGCAGCAAAACGCTTGTCGGAGGGATCTGCGGACGGGCCTTTCGGCACCGCCCACGATCGCAACGCGCCGTCCATTTCGAGGCGGAAGTCGAAGTGCAGATGACGCGCGCGATGTTGCTGTACGACGAACAGTCCACCAGCGCCCGGCTCGCTCCGCGTTGCCGAACCAAACGGTTCTGCTGTGCTCGAAGCACGCCGTTTGTCACGATATCGGTCGAGTCTGGCGCTCGAAGCAGGGCGTTTTCTTGAGGGCATCAGAGGGCTGCGCTATAGTCCCGCGGCGCTCGACCGCTTTCTTTTGACAGGGATGGGGAACATGGCCGCTCGTTCAATTGCATCAGGAACGATATCGTTCGGCCTCGTTGCGATTCCGGTCAAGTTGTACTCCACCGTCGACACGACGAAAGCCGTCCACTTCAACTTTCTCAGCAAGGACGGCTCGCGCCTGAAACAGCAGTACATCCGGACTTCGGACGGCAAAGTAGTCGAGCCTGACGACAAGGTCCAGGGCTACGAATTTCAGAAGGGCCAGTACGTCATGTTCACGCCGGAAGAGCTGAAGGCGATGAACGTGGAGGCGACCAACGCCATCGATATCGCCGAATTCATTCCGCTCGAAGACGTCGAGCGCATCTTCATCGAGAAGGTCTACTACCTCGGCCCCGACAAAGGCGCCGCGCGTTCTTATCACCTGTTGCGCGCCGCACTGGCGAAGACCAAGCGCGCTGCGCTGGCGAAGTACGCGGCGCGCGGCAAGAGTTATCTCGTGCTGCTGCGTCCGATGGGCGAGGGACTCGTCATGGAGCAGCTGAAGCACCTCGAAGAGCTGCGTCCGTTCGCCGAAGTACCGCTCGATACGACCTCGGTCGACCCGGGTGAACTGTCGCTTGCGATACAGATCATCGAGCAACGCGCCAACGAACACTTCGAGCCCGAGAAATACACGGACGAGATCCGTTCGCGCATCCTGGAGCTGATTCAGCAGAAGATCGACGGGAAGGAAATTTCCGTCGCGCCCGAAGAACGACCCGAGGCGAAAATCATCGACCTGATGGAAGCGCTGAAAGCGTCCGTCAAGGGTGCCGCCAGTCCGGCCGATCGCGAGCGTAAGCCCGCAAAACGCGCGAGCAAGAAGCCGGAGTCGACCACCAAGAAGAGCGTCAAGCGAAAGAGCGGATGACAGGTTACGCCACCCGTGACGTTTCCGAACTGATCGGGTTCAACGCAGATCAGGTGCGCCATTACGTTCGGCGGGGTCTGCTGACGCCGGAGCGCGGCGGGCGCGGCGAATACCGGTTCTCATTTCAGGATGTCGTGTTGCTTCGCACCGCGAAGGGACTGCTCGACGCGCAAGTGTCGTCGCGCCGCGCTTATCGCGTGCTGCTGAAGCTGAAGTCGGAACTCACCACCGTGAAATCCTTGTCGGCCGTGCGCATCTTTGCCGACGGCAGCAACGTGGTCGTGCGCGAAGACAGTTCGACGTGGAATGCAGAGTCGGGGCAGGGCCACCTGAACTTTGCGGTGAGCGAACTCGAAGGCAACGTTGCCGCGCTCGATCGCCGCAACGTCGAGAAGCTGCCGGCGACGGCCGAACTCGACAGCGACGATTGGTACAACCTGGGGCTCGATCTGGAAGAGATCGACCCCGAGCGTGCCCCCGAGGCGTATCTGCGGGCGATCGCACTCGATCCGACCAACGCCGACGCGCACGTGAACCTCGGGCGCCTGTATCAGATGAAGGGTCAGCTGAAGTCCGCGCGCCGCTACTACCGCAAGGCACTGGAGTTCGTCGCCGATCATCAACTCGCCTTGTACAACCTGGGTACGCTGTTCGACGAACTGGAAGAACTCGACACCGCGGCCGAGTATTACCGTCAGGCGCTGCGCATTCCCGATGCGCACTACAACCTCGCACGCATTTGCGAGATGCGGGGCGACGAACTGGCCGCTCTACGTCATCTTCGCAAATACCAGCAGCTGCTCGAAGCGACCGAGTAGGCCCTTTCCCTCGAACTCGGCTTTGGTTGAGTGCGCGCGACGGGCAATCGCCAGTCGCGGCCCGATGCCTAGGCAATGTTGACCACTGGAATCAGCCGACTGCGGTCTACACGACTGCGACCCCACTTGATGAGTGCGGCGAACGATGCGGCAAGACCTGCAATCGCCAACAGGATGGCTATGCCGGCGCTTTGGGGTGCGGCGGCAAAGGAACCGACCTGGAACACGATCACCGCGAAGCAGTAGGCCGTCACCACCGACCACGTCGTGCTGAACGTGGCCCAGAAAGCGCCGAGTTCCTTGTAGATCGCGCCGATCGTTGCCGCGCACGGCATGTACAGAAGAATGAACACGAGATAGGCGAATGCCGCGAGGCTGGTGGCGAACAAGCGTTGCATCTGCGCAATCGTGCCGATCGCGACGTTCTGATGCTCGGCCTGAGCGGCGGTATCGCCGAGGTCGCCCAGGTCGAGGCCGAGTGGGTCGGTGATCTGATCAGCCAGTGCGCCGAGGTTTGCCGGAACGCTAGCCACTGCAGCCTGCATCGTGCTCCAGAAGTCGAAGGTCTGTTTCGCCTGCGTTACACCGTCGAGGTTTTCGTAGAGCGCGTTCAACGTTCCGACGACGACTTCCTTCGCGAATATGCCGGTGAAGATACCCACCGTTGCCGGCCAGTTGTCGTTCTCGATGCCCATCGGTCCGAAGCCGGGCGTGAGCGTTCGGCCGATGGCGGACAAAACGGATTTGTCGGTGTTTTCGTTGCCGACGCTGCCATCGGTGCCGATCGTACTGACGAGATTCAGTACGATTACGACGGTGACGATGGCTTTACCGGCGCGCATCACGAAACCTTTCAGGCGCTGCCACGTGTGCAGGAACAGGCCGCGCAACGTCGGCATGTGATACGCGGGAAGCTCCATCACGAACGTCGACGAAGCGCGCGGCAGCAGATAACGCCGCACGATCAGCGCCGACATCACGGCAACGGCGATGCCGAGCAGGTAGAGCGCGAACACCAGGTTCTGCCCGTTCGTCGGGAAGAACGCGACAGCGAACAGCGCGTATACCGTCAGTCGCGCGCCGCACGACATATAAGGCGCCATCAATGTCGTGAGAACGCGGTCGTGTTCGCTGTCGAGCGAACGTGTTGCCATCACCGCGGGAACGTTGCAGCCGAATCCAACGATCAGCGGCACGAACGATTTGCCGGGCAGGCCGACCCGACGCATCAGCCGGTCGACGATGAACGCTGCGCGTCCCATGTAGCCGGAGTCTTCGAGAAACGAAAGAAACAGGAACAGGCACGCGATGACCGGAATGAACGTCGATACCAGCCGTACGCCGCCGCCGATGCCGTCCGCAAGAAATGCGCTGAGCCACACCGGTAAGCCCAGCCATGCATAAACCTGTCGCGGCCCCTCCACGAACAGCGCCATGCCCGAAAGATCGAAGAAGTCGATGAACGCGCTGCCGATGTTGATGGTGAACATGAACATCAGATACATGACGCCGAGAAACAGCGGGAATGCGAGCAGGCGATTCAGAAACACCGCATCGAGCATGTCGGTGACGGTGCGTCGCACTGCGGTGCGGTGCAGCGCGTGTTCGAGCAACGCATCGATGGCGTGATACCGGGCAATACTC
>CAZLDA010000343.1:0-1937 GCA_964557875.1 uncultured Pseudomonadales bacterium
GGTGAGGAACGTTTGCGCATGAACGACTGGTGGGGAACGACAGCGTCGCTCGACTTTTACCTGCACCCACTGGAGCGGGTGTGTGCGCAACTCGACGACGCGGGCTTCGAAGTGATCCTGTGTGAGCATCGCGGACCCTACGCTCCCGAGGTGGAGGCACAGACGCACCGCGGTTACATCGTTGCTCGAAGGTACGCTCTGTAGAGCATCACCGACGCCTCTTGTTTCCCTCGATGCGTCTGCGTAAGGCCGCAAGGCTTTGCGTCTGCATCGTTGCGAAGTTCGCGAGCCAGCCATCGCGAATGGCGTTGAGCGGCTCGGCGTTCAACGTGTAGTTCTGCGTTTTTCCGGCGCGCTCGACACTGACCAATCCACACTCGCGCAACACGCGCAGATGGCGCGAAATGCCAGGACGCGATGAGCTTCCGAAATGTCCCGCGATATCGCCGGCCGGCAAGGTCTCGTTCGTGCGCAGCAGATCGAGAATTTCGCGGCGGGTTGGGTCGGCGATGGCCGTGAATGCGTCGCGGCTACTTTTCAACGATCGACCTCAGAGCTGTAAGGTGCTTGATGTCCCAACCTTCCTCGTAGCCTTGCAGATTGTCGGCTGCGTCGGCACCGAGACGCTCGAAGCCATGATGAAAGATCTCGACCAACGTCGCGTCGTAGAGCGGCCTCAGTCGGATCGTTAAGAACGTCGGCACCGGCCATGCCATCGATGCATCGTGCCAGTTGTTCTCGAAGGTCAGTTCGCGGTCCGATTCGAACACGATCACCGGGCCGCCATACCGCTGCCGTTGCCCGCCGATCTCCACGCTCAGCTCGACGCGACCACCGACGCGCGGTTCGAACGTATGCAGCTGGTGGCCGCGGCCGAACCAGGCGGCGAGGCGTTCGAGCGATTGGAACTCCTGCCATACTCGCGCAGGCGATGCTCCTATCAAGATGCTGCGGCGCACGTTCAACAGGCTGATTTCGATTCCCATGGCCTTCTCCACTCGTCGACTCTGTACTTACCCTACGCGTAACCAAATAGTTACTCAACAGTTCGATCGCGGTCGTTCCCCCGTATCATTCGCCTCCTTCAGGGTTCAGTGAACCGCGAATTCGAACAATGACCGATGCATCGCGCCCCTTACACTCACCGTCAGTAGCACCCACGCGTGGTTTGCCGGCAGTGCTGGCCTCGGCGCTGGTTCCGGTGTTCGGGTTGATATCGCTGCTGCGTGGCCGCGACGTGAGCTGGGACTTCCGCAACTACCACTGGTACAACCCGTACGCGTGGCTGAACGATCGCGGCGGCATCGACATGGCCGTGGCGCACCACGCCACTTACTACAATCCGTTGGCCGACGTGCCGGTGTTCGTGGCGGCGCAGCACTTGCCGACATGGCTGATCGGCTTCGCGATCGGCTGCGTACACGGACTCAATCTCGTTCTTCTGTATTGGCTCGCACGAAATGCAACTGGCGCGCAGTCGGCGTCACGCGATGACTGGATTGCGCTGGCAATAGCGGTTGTCGGCACCACCGGCGGCATGGCGTTGATGCTCGTTGGCAATTCCAGCAACGACATGACCATGACGTTGTTCGTGCTCGCAGCGTTGTTGCTGATCGTTCGGTCCAACGAATACGACGTCGATGCATGGCGATTCATCGCGGCGGGATTGGTGTGCGGCATGGCGGTTGGTCTCAAGCTGACCATGGCGCCGTTTGCGGTCGGCCTGGCGGCCGGCGTGCTGGCGTTGGCTGCGCCATTGCGCATCCGTTTGCAGCGTATCGTGCTGCTCGGCGTCGGTGGAGTGTCGGGCGCGGCACTATTCGGCGGCGCATGGGCATACACACTGTGGCAACAGACCGGCAATCCCTTCTTCCCCTACTTCAACGACGTGATCGGATCGCCGCTCATTCTCGATGCGTCGTATCGCGATGAGCGCT
>CAZLDA010000343.1:1947-5110 GCA_964557875.1 uncultured Pseudomonadales bacterium
CCGCGTGGCTTCGTCGAGGCACTGGTGTATCCATTCGTCTTTTCGCTCGATGGGATGCGCGTCAACGACGTTCCGTTTCGCGACATCAAGATCGCCCTCGCCTACACGATCGTTCCGCTCGCCATAGTCTCGACGCTCCTGCAGCGCCACGCGTTCACGCAACCGGGTCGGCTGCTGTTCACTACGGCGCTCGTGAGCTACATCGTCTGGATGTCGGTGTTCGGCGTGTATCGGTACGTGCTGTCGCTCGAGATGCTCGCCCCGCTGCTTGTGGTGATGGCGCTCGCGCTAGTGCCGCTGAACGGCCGCACGCGCAACGCGACGCTCGCCGTTCTCGCATTTCTGGCGATCGGTGGGACCGGATGGCGATGGCTTGCGAGCGAACACGTCGGTTGGGGCGGGGGCTATGTCGATGCGACGTTGCCCCCGATCGATGACCCCGATCGCACGTTGATCGTGTTGGCGGGTCTCGAACCCATGGGTTATCTGGTTCCCGCGTTTCCACCGCAGATTCCGTTTCTACGCATCGACGGTTGGCTCGATGCTCCGACGTCACACTCGGCGTTCGGAAATCAAATGCGCGTGCGAATCGATGCGCACGAAGGGCCGATCTTCGGCATGTTCATCGAGCGCGAACGCAAGCGTGCGGTAGCTGCGTTCGACGCTGACGGTTTGATGCTGGCGAATGCGGATTGCGCCACAATTCGTTCCAACATCGGCGAACCGCTGCAGTGGTGTCCCCTGCAGCGCAAGGCAGCGTCTCAATGAAAGATCAGTCAGTTCCGCGCCGGCCATCGATTGCCGTGCTGCTGCCCTGCTTCAACGAGGAGGTGGCAATCGGTATCACGGTCGAGGCATTCCGTCGCGCGCTGCCGGACGCGGTGGTGTATGTCTATGACAACAATTCGCGCGACGCCACCGTCGAAGTCGCGCGCCGCGCCGGCGCCGTCGTGCGAAGCGAGCGGTCGCAAGGCAAGGGCGCCGTGGTGCGACGGATGTTCGCCGACATCGAAGCCGACGTGTACGTGCTGTGCGACGGCGACGACACCTACGATTCCAAGGCGGCCGGAGACATGGTTCGAAAGCTGTTCGCGGAACGGCTCGACATGATCACGGGGGTGCGAAAAGAGACGGATGTGGCGGCCTATCGCCCCGGTCACCGTTTCGGCAACCGTCTCCTCACCGGACTCGTGCGCGGTGTCTTCAGTGCACATGTCACCGACATGCTGTCGGGCTATCGCGTGTTGTCGCGGCGGTTCGTGAAGAGTTTCCCCACACAGACCACCGGCTTCGGGCTCGAAACCGAAATGACGGTACATGCATTGCAATTGCTGATGCCGACGGATGAGGTCGTTACCGCCTATAAGGAACGTCCGCCGGATTCGCAGAGCAAGCTGCGCACATATCGCGACGGCTGGCGGATCCTGATGTTGATCGTCACGCTTGCGAAGGAGGAGAGGCCGTTGTGGTTCTTCGGAATCATCGGCGTGGTGCTCGCGTTGTTGTCGATCGGTCTCGCGATTCCGTTGTTCATCACGTATTTCGAAACCGGGTTGGTGCTGCGTCAGCCCACGGCGATTCTAACGACCGGACTGATGTTGCTTGCGTGGCTCAGCTTCGTGTGCGGACTCATTCTCGACACGGTGACGCGCGGGCGTTGGGAGCTGAAGCGGCTGCAGTATCTTACGTTGTCGCCTCCCGGGTCCGGCGGTTGAAATTAACTCAGCGTCTCGCGCGCGCGTGGAACACGCAGTTCATCCGCTTCGCGATCGTCGGCACGGCGGCGTTCGTCGTCGACACGGTGGTGCTGTATACGGCGATGTGGGCGGGCCTTGGCCTGTACTCCGGACGCGTCGTTTCGTATCTGTTTGCGGCGACATTCACCTGGTACGGCAACAGACGCCTCACGTTCGCCACGCGTGCACGCGGCGTAGCGGCTGCGACAAGCGAGTGGATCCGCTTCCTCCTGACGAACCTGGTCGGGGGCGCGGTGAACTACGCGGTGTATGCGGTGCTGGTAAGCCAGTTCGAATTGGTGCGCGCGTACCCTCTATTGGGCGTTGCAGCCGGTTCAATTGCCGGACTCAGCGTGAACTTCACGCTCAGCAAGTGGCTGGTGTTTCGTGCGCCGCACGCGCGCCCCTGACTGAACGTTGCTAGGATGTCGGCGAGATGAAGGCGCCGGAATACACATTCTTCGACACGGCCGCGGGTCGTTGCGGCATCGTCTGGGGTGAGCGTGGCGTGCTGGGTTTCCTGCTGCCGGAAGGACGCGAGGAGCAAACGCGTGCGCGATTGCTGAAGCGACTACCGGATGCGCAACAGACAACGCCTCCGCCAGCGGTGCAGGCTGCAATCGACGACGTGGTTGCGTTATTGCGTGGCCAGCCGCGTGATCTTTTGCACATCGTTCTCGATATGACCGGTGTGCCGCCGTTCCACCGACGGGTTTACGAGGTGGCGCGCCGGATTCCGCCCGGTGCGACGCTGACCTATGGAGAAATCGCAACGCAAATTGCGGATCGCAGCGCGGCGCGCGCGGTCGGACAAGCATTGGGACGCAATCCGTTTCCGATCATCGTGCCGTGCCATCGTGTGCTCGCAGCCGGCGGCAAGGTTGGCGGGTTCTCCGCAAACGGCGGGATTACCACCAAGCTCAGATTGCTCACGATCGAAGGCGCATACAGCAAGCCGCGCGATCTGTTCGACGGCGACGGCGCATACAGTTTCGATCCGGCGAAGGCGGTAAAGCATCTGAAGGCCGCCGATCCGCCCCTTGCGCGCACGATCGATCGCATCGGCGCGTTCGATCTCGAACTGCGGAACACGCCGAGCATCTTCGTCGCGCTGGCCGAAGCGATCGTCTATCAACAGCTACACGGCCGTGCGGCCGCGACAATCTTCGCGCGCGTGCGCGCATTGTTTCCGAACGGACATCAGGGACCCACGCCGGAACAGATCCTGCGCGCGTCGGATGAGAAGCTGCGTGGCGCCGGTCTGTCGCAGGCGAAAATGCTGTCGCTGCGCGATCTCGCGCATCGCACGGTCAGCGGCGAGATTCCAACGCTCTCCGAGGCGCACGCGATGAACGATGCCGATTTGATCGATCGGTTGACACACGTGCGCGGCATCGGCCGCTGGACGGTGGATATTTTGATGATCT
>CAZLDA010000344.1:0-5109 GCA_964557875.1 uncultured Pseudomonadales bacterium
CGGCAGCGCATCGCTGAAGCCGTATACGGTGAAGATCCTTGCTGCGACCGTTCCCGCGATCACACAAGTGTCGAGCAAGGTGAGCCTTTCCGGACACACCGACCAGGCGCCGTACATCAGCGACGATGAGGAGTATTCGAACTGGGAGCTGTCGGTAGACCGCGCTAACGCCGCACGCCGAGTGCTCGTTGCCGCCGGCCTGCCCGAAGACAAAATCGGCCGTGTGGTCGGACTCGGCTCGTCGGTGCCCTACGTCAAAGACGATCCGCTCAGCCCGATCAACCGACGCATCTCGCTCATCGTGTTGAACAAGAAAGCCGAAGAAGCGCTTACGCAGGAAGCGGGACCGGCGCTCGAAGCTCCTGCACCTCCGGTACGCCGTGCGCAGCATGAGGTGGCGCCGGCTGCTGCTCCAGGTTCGGGATCGGATTCACGAACACGCCCTGAGTGACCCTTCCGGGTCGCCCCTTCGTACACTCGTTGGGGCATGTCGTTCCGTGTTGGAAACAAATCAGTACGGCCTGCACGTCATTCCGCCTTCGTTGACACGGCTCGACACCGACGCGAGAATGCCGCGCGCTCGTGCCTGGGACGGCTCGGGCAACGAAAGAACAAACGAACTCAGGAGGAGTCTTCATGTTCCAAAAACTATCGGCTCTTGCTCTTCTCTCCGCATCGCTCGGCTTTGCCGTATCGGCAAGCGCAGACACCGGACTCTACGTCGGCGGCAGCGTTGGTCAGACCACCGTGAAAGCCTCGCAAAACGCGGGCGCAGCGGGCACGCTGCACTTCGATGAGGACGACACGAGCTACAAGCTTTTCGTCGGTTACATGCTGCTGCCGTTCGTCGGTTTCGAAGGCGGCTACACGAACCTCGGCAACCCCAGCAAGAACTTCAGCGGCGCGAACGCAGAGTTCGAGGTCGATGCGTGGGAAGCCTTCGTCGTCGGCGTGCTGCTGCTCGGCCCGGTAGACCTGTTCGCGAAAGTGGGCGGCGCATCGATCAACGTCGACGCAAAGCTGCGAGTTGCGGGCAGCACCGTGATCTCCGGGTCCGACAGCGACGAGAAAGGCGCTTACGGCGTAGGCGCTGCCTTCGGTCTTGGCGGAATCAAGATTCGTGCGGAGTACACGGAGTACGACGTCGGCAACGACATCGACGATCTGTACATGGCTTCGGTAGGTGTGACCTACCTGTTCTAAGTCTGGCCTCGCGCGTTGTTATCGGACGCTTTGCCGAAAACAGTCCCGATAACAACGCCTCACCGCTGAGCCCTGCGTCAGCCCGACATTTTCCCCTGCTTCTTCGCGCGCTTCTCGGCGCGCTTCTCGGTCAGCGTCTTCGCGGCCTTCTTCTTGTCCTGTTTCTTGCTGCGGTGTTCTTTCACGTCCCTGACTCCTTCTTTCGATGACGACCCGTCGAAGTCTCTACAATCGGCTTCGACCCTTCAAGCATCCTTCTTGTTGCGATTGAACAGACGCGCGGCGATCGAAATGATCGGTCCGATGCTCGACAAACCGAATTGCAGCGGATCGCCGCGCGTGACGCGCGAAATACCCTGACCGATGTTCGTCACCTGCTGTTGCAGGTGAGCGAGTTGCGCTTTTAGTCGCGCCGTGTCGTTGGAGAGTTCCGCCAGCGCCAATGCGCGCAACTCATCGACCATCACTTCTTCCGCCGTCGGCGTTCTGCGCTGCGCTTGCAGGTAAAGAACCCATGCGAGCACTGCATCGACCGCAGCCAGAATAAGCGCTGCGGTTGTTTGGCCGTACATCGATGCAAGCGCATTGAACGCGCACAGATTGAGTAACGCGAACGCAAACAGTGCTACTGCAATCGCGGCGGCGGTGAATGCGGCCGAACGCGCAGCGTGTTTGGCGCGAATACGTAACCCGAGCGCTTCGGCGCGCAGCAACAATGCCAATCGTTGAAGCAGTGGATCCATGTCGTGCGTCTCTAGTGTCGTCTTGGATTTATCGAGGGAGCAGGCGGCCGAGCAGCACTCCGAGCGCGAAGATCGCAAGCGCCGTTCCGGCGGGAATCTCCTGCAGGTGCTTTTCTAGCACATCGACGAAACCGTCGAACTGGTCTTTGATCTTGTCGACGGTATCGGCGTCGATTCCGAACTGGCCGAGCGACGCGCCACCCAACAGATCCGTTTGGCCGGTCGGCGAGCCGCCCGATGCGACATCGGCCGTGCGTGGTATCTGTTTGGTGAGCGCTTCGATCTGGCTGCGAAGCGCTTCGATTTCGGTTTTCAGGTCGTCGGCCATTTGTTTGCGTCCGTTTCACTCGTGCATGCTCTTATAAAGGATGCATCACGCAATCACCACCCATTTGGCTAAGCGGCGCTAGCCCCCGGAGAGCGCGTGCAGAATCATCACCTCGTCTTCCGGCGCAAGACGTCTGTCGAGATCGGAGACCGATTCGCGATTGACGAACACGCGCATGTGCGGCCGAAGCGCGTTCGCTTCGTTGACCATTCGAAAGCGAATACCCGGATAGCGCGCATCGAGATCGAGCAACAGAGCCGCAACGGTTGCGCCGTTCGCGGTCACCGTGCGAGCACCCGCCGTGTACGAATGCAGCACCGAAGGAATCCCGACTTTCATCGCTGTCGTGCCACCCTCGCGACTTCGACCGAATACACGTGCGGCAGATGCGCGGCGAGACAACGCCAACTCTCGCCTTCGTCGATGCTCCCCCATACTTCGCCGTTGGTGGTGCCGAAGTACACACCGATGCTGCGCTCGGTATCGACGGCCATCGATTGCCGCAACACCGTGTACCAGGCGCGCTCGGGGAACCCTCGGTCGAGTCGCATCCACGATTCGCCCCCGTCGCGCGTTCGATACACGGCCGGCTTTCCGCCCGGACACGTGCGCGGCCAAACGTCGGTGCCATCCATCGGAAATACCCAGGCCGTGTTCGGCTCGCGCGGATGCAGTGCAATCGGGAAGCCGATGTCGCCGACTTCGCGCGGCATGTTGTCGCCGATCCGTATCCAACGCGCCTCCGGCCGACGCATTCGATAGATGCCGCAGTGGTTCTGTTGATACAGCAGATCGGGCGCCAACGGATGCAACGTCATGCAATGTGGGTCGTAGCCGAACTCCGGATGCGGATCGGGACCCGTGGGCGACAACATGCCGGTGTTCAGCAAATGCCAGCTCGCGCCCTGATCGTTCGACTCGAATACCCCCGCTGAGCCAGTACCGAAGTACATGTGCCGCGCGTCGCGCGGGTCGATCAGGATCGAATGGATGGGCGAGCCGTCGGGATTGCGCTCCTTCATGTCGCCCGTCCAGCGAACCCAGTTCGGATGATCGTTCCAGCCTGCAACGGGATGCCACGTGTCGCCCGCGTCCTCCGACCGAAACAGACCTTCGGGTGACGTACCGGCATACCAGACGCCTGGTTCATCTGCATGTCCCGGTGTCAGCCAGAACACGATTTCGACGACGTTCGATTTGCGATCGTCTTTCGGTTTGGCAAAGGCCGGCGGCTTCGACGCTTCCTGCCACGACCGGCCGAAGTCGGTGGAACGAAACACCGTTGGGCCGAGATGGCCGGTTCGCAACGCGACGAGCAGCGTGCGCGCATCACGCGGGTCGACGATCGCGTGTTGCACGATGTGGCCGAGAAACGCCGGACCGCTCAGCCGGAACGAGCTGCGTTCCGCGCCGGCTGTCAGAGAGAACACGCCCTTCTTCGTACCCACCAGCAACGTCAGACCTTCGACGGCCAACGGTTCGTGACGATGCGGATCGAGCGCCGGCAGTCCGCCGAGAGGTTCGAACGCGCGACTGCCGGGTGGAGTGGTGGGTTCGCTCATGGCCGCGACCTCCGCCTTATCGCAACTGGAACGACGCCGAGCATTTGCCTGACTCGCAAGCGAGTCAAGACATGGCTAGCCGTTCAACGCGGCGCGCCGCCCTTCGCAGCGAACGTATCCGCGTCTGTGTTGGCCTGGTCACGACGCGCCAGCGCAATCGTGCATCCGCCGACAGCGACCAGTCCGAGGGCGCACGCGAGTAGCGTCATACGCGTATCCGTGAGGTTCACCATCCACGCTGCGGCACTCACGGCAACCAGCAACGTCAGACGCATAAGAAAGTCGCGCAGGCTGAATACGCGCGCCCTATGCGCAAGCTCGGTACCTTCCTGCAACACGGTTTCGGTGAGCACCAGCGCGGGTGCGGCGAACAGTCCCAACAACAGCGCTGAACCGACAAAAACCGCGAACAGACGACTGGACGCGAATAGCACCAGCGTGACTCCGGCCAATACCAGACCTGCACCGAGCACCAGAGCGCGCGGCAGACGTTTGCCGCGCGTGTTGATCCACCAGGCGCCGATTCCACTGCCGACGCCAATGGCAAACAACAGTGCGCCAAGCCGCGACATGCCGGGTTCACTTGCCATCGCCTGAATGTGCTGGTTACCGGCAACGTGCAACACGCCCCCTGCGAACCATACTGCGGCAAGCGCCATCAGCCCCACGCCAACAGCCCGACTACGGCGCACCACACCGAGTCCAGCGCCGACTTCGTCGAGATAGCCGCGCACACTGGTGGGAACGAGCTTCCCATGGTGATCAGCCGCTCGATAAGCGACCAATGCAAGTCCGATCACCGAAATCAGATAGGTCGCTGCATCAAGCCGCATCGCAAACGCCCACCCCCAGCGATCGATGATGTATCCACCGAGCAGCGCACCGATTGCAGTGGCGAGAATGCCCGCGCCGGCCAGCAGAGAATTCGCGGCGAGCAGCTGATCTGTGCGCACGACTTCGGGCAGAAGCGCGCTTTTCGCCGGCAGGAATACGACGTTCACGGTGAACAGCGCGAATATCAGAACGAACACGACGTCGGTGGAATGCGTCAGCTGAAACAGAATCGGTATCGCCAACACGATCAGCGCGCGCAGCGCGTCGCTGACAACGAGCACATGCTTCAGGTTGTGGCGATCCACCCACGCGCCGGTGAACGGCGCGAACAACAACACTGGTGCGACGACCACGTTCGCGAACACCGCAAGCAGCGCTGCATAACTCACCGATGAATCGGTTCGGCTGTGTTCGTAGAAGAGACCGGCGAGCGCGAGAT
>CAZLDA010000345.1:0-5101 GCA_964557875.1 uncultured Pseudomonadales bacterium
CGGTGCGCTCGATCACCTCGCGTGCCACCCGGTGCACGATCTCCACCTGGTCGGCGAGTTCCGCCTTGAATCCCACGAGCGGAATCATGATCTCCGGCTTCACCACCACCGGATGCTTGCCGGTCATCACCTGGGCAGCAGCTTCGAAAATCGCGCTCGCCTGCATCTCGGTGATTTCGGGATACAGGATGCCGAGCCTGCAACCGCGACAACCGAGCATCGGGTTCTCTTCGTGCAGGGCACGAATACGATCGAGAATGAACTCCGGCGTAACGCCGAGTTTGATCGCGAGCTTGCGGCGTACGCCGTCGTCGTGCGGCAGGAACTCGTGCAGCGGCGGATCGAGCAAACGGATCGTGACAGGACGCCCGTCCATCGCCTTGAACAATCCCGCAAAATCCTTCTTCTGGAACGGCAACAGCATCTTCAGCGCGCCGCGACGTTGTACTGCGTCGGCCGCGAGAATCATCTGCCGCATGTAGTCGATGCGATCGCCTTCGAAAAACATGTGTTCCGTGCGACACAGGCCGATGCCTTCCGCGCCATACGTGACGGCTTGCTGTGCCATCTCCGGCGTATCTGCGTTGGTGCGGATTCGCAGGCGTCGATGTTTGTCGGCCCACGCCATCACCGTTTCGAACAAGCGGTACGTGTAGCTTTGCGAAGCCTTCAGGCTGCCGCTCAGTACACGCTTCACTTCGGAATCGGCACTGTCGATCGGCCCCGCGTAGATTTCACCGGTGGAGCCGTCGAGCGAGATGTAGTCGCCCTCCTTCAACACCACGCCATCGGCTGTCAGCGTCTTCTTCTCGTAGTTGATGACGATGTTCGTGGCGCCACACACGCACACCTTGCCGAGCTGACGAGCCACCAGCGCCGCGTGTGACGACACACCGCCGCGCGACGTGAGAATTCCCTGCGAGTACAGCATGCCCTTCAGATCGTCGGGCGACGTCTCCATTCGGCACAACACCACGCGGTTACCGCGCTTCGACTCCTGCTCCGCAGCGTTCGCGGTGAACACGATGAGCCCCGACGCAGCGCCGGGACCGGCGGGCAACCCGCGCCCGATCACCCGAGCTGCTTTCTGCGCACGGGCGTCGAACACCGGCACCAGCAAAGAGTCGATCGATTCGGCCGGAATCTTGAGCAGCGCCGTGCGTTGATCCATCAACTTCTCTTCCGTCATCTCCACTGCGATGCGGATCGCGGCTACGCCCGTGCGTTTGCCGTTACGCGTCTGAAGAATGAAGAGGCGGCGATCTTCGATGGTGAATTCGAGGTCCTGCATGTCGCGGAAATGCTGCTCCAGCTTCGCGCGTACGCGCTGCAGCTCTTTGAAACTGTCAGGCATCTCGGTTGCCATTTCGGCAATCTGTTTCGGCGTTCGCACACCAGCCACCACGTCTTCGCCCTGCGCGTTCACGAGGTATTCGCCGTAAATGACTTTCTCGCCGTTGGCGGGATCGCGCGTGAATGCGACGCCCGTGGCGCTGTCGTCGCCCAGGTTGCCGAACACCATCGCCTGCACGTTGACGGCGGTGCCCCACTCCGTGGGAATGCTGTAGCGCTGCCGATAGATGATCGCGCGCTCGTTCTTCCACGAACCGAACACCGCACCTATGGCGCCCCACAGCTGTTCGAAAACGTTTTGCGGGAATTCAGCTTTCTTGCGCGTTTTGATGAGGCGCTTGTAGCGCTTCACCAGTTCCTTCAGATCGTCGGCGGTGAGTTCCGTGTCCCGGGTCTTGTGCAATTCGTGTTTGAGGCCGTCCATCAACGCATCGAACGGATCGTGCGATTCCTGCGTTGCCGCCGTCACGCCCATCACCACGCCGCCATACATCTGGATGAAGCGACGATAGCAGTCGTATGCGAAGCGCGGGTTCGAGGTGCGCGCGGCCAGCCCCTCAACGGTCTCGTCATTGAGACCGAGGTTGAGAATCGTATCCATCATGCCCGGCATCGATTCGCGTGCGCCGGAGCGCACGGACAGGAGCAACGGGTTGCTGCGATTGCCGAAGCCCTTGTTCTGCTGCGTCTCTACCTCGGCAATCGCCTTTTCGACGTCGGCGGTCAGTTGCTCCGGATAGCGGCGCTGATTGTCGTAGAAGTAGCTGCAGACTTCGGTGCTGATGGTGAATCCCGGCGGAACCGGCAAGCCGATGGACGCCATCTCGGCCAGATTCGCGCCCTTGCCGCCGAGCAGATTGCGCATGGCGCTGCCGCCATCGGTCTTCTTGCCGAATGCATAAACGTATTGCGTTCCTTTCTTCGGCTTCTTGGACGCGCCGTTCCTGGCGGTGTTCTTCGTTTTCTTGATTGGCATGCTCACTCGATTTTGTTGCGACGATCGTGAATGCGGTGCGCGAGCGGCGGTTCGGCGCGCCTGCGCCGTTTCCCCCAAGCCCGTAATTCCAAGCCCCTTCTTCGAGGTCTTCTTCAAAGCCCCTTCTTACAAGCAGGGTGAGTTATACACGAGTCGGTCGACGACGCAGAAGCTTGACCTGATAATCGCGCTTCCGACGACCGGTCGCACAAGGAGGAAGCGACATGAACTACCGACTTTCGTTCGTCCGTGTTTTCGTCACGGACTGGGAGCGTGCGATCCGCTTCTACACCGAAACGCTCGAAATGAAACCCGTTCTGATCACGCAAGGGTGGGCGCAGTTTGCAACCGGCGAGGCGCAACTCGCCCTCGAACGGGTGGACTCGGCCGACCCCGAAAGCGCTGACTCGGTTGGTCGTTTCGTGGGTGCCTCTTTCGAAGTCGGAAACGTCGGCGACGTCTATCGGACGCTCGTGGACCGCGGCGTAGAGTTCCTGGGGCTTCCCGAACAGCAACCGTGGGGCGGCGTGCTCGCGCACCTGCGCGACCCCGATGGCAACGTGCTCACGCTTCTGCAGCGTTGACGGACCACGCCATGCCGATACGCATCACCATCGACAAGCAGAACGGTTTGATCCACACGCACGCGACGGGCCACGTCACCGGCGCCGATCTCATCGACTACTACCAGCGCCTGCGTGCGCACCCCGACTTCAGACGCAACCTGAACGAGATCTTCGATGCCACTGAGGCGGAGCAGATCGACTTGACCGCCGACGACGTACGCAAGCTCTCGGCATTCACCGAGGAGTACACGAGCCTCGGTGTGCCGGTGAGAGTTGCCATCGTCGCCTCGGGAGATCTCGAGTTCGGACTATCGCGCATGTACGAGATGCTGCAGGTGCACTCGATCAACCTGCTGAAGGTGTTTCGCGAGCGCTCGCAGGCGGAGCGCTGGATCAGCGAAACGCGTCCGGCGCCGCCCCCAACCGATCAGTGAAGTGTGCGCAGGAACTCGATCAGGAGTTCGTTGGTGCGCGGCGCAGCTTCCTGCTGAATCCAGTGGCCGGCGCCTTC
This sequence comes from uncultured Pseudomonadales bacterium, assembly GCA_964557875.1. GTDB lineage: Bacteria > Pseudomonadota > Gammaproteobacteria > Pseudomonadales > Azotimanducaceae > DATJGR01. Next base: position 3,407 of record CAZLDA010000345.1, read on the forward strand.
GATGATCTCGCTCTTGTAGAGTTTCGGTAGCGTTTCCGGGAAGCGCGCGATCGCAGGCGCGCCCCAGATAGTCGGGCCATCGCGCGAACCGCCGACGAACAATGACGGAATGGTGATCGGCCTGTTGGCGAAGCCCGCCAGGTCTTCCCAGTCGCGGTCGACGTTGCGATACCTCGATAGCGGTCCGAAGAATCCCGAGTACTCGAACTCCCGCGTGTAGACGTCGAGATCGGCCTGCGACAGCCAGTGCGGCATCGTTTCCGGATATACGAACTTGTCGCGCAACTTCGTTCCGCGCGGCACCAGGGAAATGTTGGGGCCGCTGCGGATGTCGCCCGACGCACACCAGTAGAAGCCGAGCAGCCACTCGCGCACGTTGGCTTCGATCTCCGCCTCTGCACGACCCGGTTGCTGGAAGTACTCCACGTAGAATTCGTTCTCTTCGCCCGCCATCGCGCGCATGCGTTCGGTCGGCCGAGGACCGGTCGGCGCGGCGGGCGGTGCGTACGGTACAGAAAGCCCGGCCACACCGCGAAACAGATCCGGCCGCAACAGCGCACTCATCCACGCGATGGGCGCACCCCAGTCGTGCCCGACGATCGTCACGGGGGCGCCGAGATCCGCCACGAGGCCGACCACGTCGCCAACTTTCTTCACCATTCGATAGTCCGGCACCGTCGTCGGCTTCGAAGAGCGACCGTAACCGCGCACGTCGAGCGCGACAGCGCGATAGCCAGCCGCGGCAAGCGCGGGCAACTGATAGCGCCACGAATACCACGACTCCGGAAAGCCGTGGATCAGCAACACCACCGGACCGCTGCCCGCCTCGGCAACGTGCAGACGAATGCCGTTGCTCTCGACGATTCGATGCCGTACGTCGTTCATTCCTTCATTCCCCTGGCGACATCAGGTGCAGACGGTACCACTGCGCGCCTTCGTGTAGTCGTTATCACCGTACGCAACCTCTCCGTTCACAACGACGGTGTCTACACCGACGCTATTGCGTACATATCGCATGCCTTTGCCGGGCATGTCGAACACCGCACGTTCTTCGCCGCGGTCGATGCGCTCTGCATCGAACACGACGACGTCCGCCGCATAACCCTGCCGCAGCGTGCCACGGTTCTTCAATCCCCAGATGTCGGCGGTCTCCGACGTGATCTTCTTGATCGCATATTCGAGGCTGAGGTGATGTGTTTCCCGAACGTAGCGGCTGAACAGGAAGCCGGTGTCGCCGTACGTCGAGAACGACGTGACGTGTGCACCGCCGTCGCTCGCACCGACGTGAACGAGCGGATGCGCCAGCAGCGGGCCGACGCGATCGGCATCCTGATGCCCCACGCTCGCCGCGAGGAACGGCACGAGCAGATCATTTTCGAGCGATACGTTGATGAGACATTGCGCTGCGGTTTCGCCACGCTCGTCCGCGATGTTCTCGAGCGTCCGGCCGACGAGCGAGTCGGGAGCGCCTTCGCCACCTCGCACTATCAGTTTGCCCATGAACACGCGGCCGCCATCGGCCCCGGTTTCGTTGACCATGCGTTCGACAGTCGCTGCATCGCGCAGCGCGGCGATACGTTCTGCACGCGGCAGCCGCATGACGCGATACCAGCTCGGAAAGCGGCCGAAATACAGGCTCGGGCGTTCGAACGAGAAGCTGATGTCGATCGGCCGCGTTTGCACCTGCGGCCACAC
>CAZLDA010000346.1:0-5069 GCA_964557875.1 uncultured Pseudomonadales bacterium
ACCGCCTTTGCCGCCATGTTTCTTCGGCCACGCAAAACGCAGGTGGCCGGCTTTGTCGGCAACCGCGCGTGCTTCGGCGAGCAGTTCTTCCCATTCCTTGCGCGGCAGACCGTTGTTGTCCCAATCGGTGCGCGAGTGTTCGCGGCGATGGTCGAAGAACCGGATGTTATCGTCGCGGTTCTGGATCGGCATGATCTCCTTCTCGATGAACTGGTCGAGTTCGTCGAGATAATCCTGAAGCTCTTTTGGAATCTTGAAATCCATCGTCTCTCTCCCTTCGATTTATGAATGGTGCGTTTTTCGAGTGGTGCAGTACGCAGCCGATGACTGTATCGGGTTCGGTCCTTCGTAGGCCAGTGCGGGTCCTACTTACCATCGAGCGGATGGAGTGGCGCGGATCTTGACGCAGATCATCGTCATGGGCGCTTCCGGTGCCGGCAAAACCACGCTGGCGGTTGCGCTGGCGGCGAGGTTGGGGTGGTCGTTTCAGGAAGGCGATGAACTGCATCCGCAGGTGAACGTGGCAAAGATGCGGGCGGGCGTTGCTTTGGACGATGCAGATCGTGCGCCGTGGCTCGCAGCCGTCCGCGCGTGGATGGACGCAAATCGTGCTGCCGGGATCTCAGGCGTTGTGAGTTGTTCGGCACTGAAGCGTCGCTATCGCGAGCTTCTGGTCGGCGATGCGTCCGACGTTCGTTTCGTGTTTCTGGCCGGAGATCGCGAGTTGTTGGCTGCGCGTCTGGCACGGCGCGTCGGCCACTACATGCCGGCCGCGCTGCTGGACAGCCAACTCGCAACGCTCGAGCCGCCGTCGGCAAACGAAGCGGTGATCATCGATGCTGCGTTGCCGACGGATATACAGGCGCTAAGGGTGCTGACCGCCTTGCACCTGGAGAAGGTCGGGCGTTAGCCGTACGTCGGGCGCTGCGGCCACCCGGCGGGAGAATCCTCGAAGTCTTCCTGCCGGCCAAACGGCGTGAGGTCGAGCATGCTCACGGCGCTGACGATGCCCTCGGTGCCGCGCGCGAAGGTCGAGTACGTGTGGAAGATCGCGTCGTCGATGCGGAAGAACACGCTCATGCCGTGGTTCTCGCCTTGCGCGAAACGCGCCTGGCCGCGCCGCTCGAGCTCGGCTTTGTCGTGATAGTTGTGCTCCACCGGCGCGATGCTCTCGTCTTGAGTAGCGTGGAAGTCGTAGTTGAAGTCGGTGCGGTTCGACGACACGAGTTCCTGCTTCCAGCCCTTCATCGTGCGATAGCGCTGCAACTTCTCGAGCGGGGCGCGGGCGATCACGGCGAACGTCGTATCGCGCGCGTTCAGCAGCGATGCCGTGTCGCCCATGGAATCGACGAAGCCCGTGCAACCCGGGCAGCCTTTCTCCCAGCTCGGGTCGAACATGAAGTGATACACGACCAGTTGGCGCCGGCCGTCGAACAGGTCGAGCAGCGACTTCTCGCCGGTCAAGGTGTCGAACACGTAGTTCTTTTCGACGCTCACCATCGGCAACCGGCGGCGCAGCGCGTTCACGGCGTCGCGCGCTTTGGTGAGTTCTCGTTCCTTCGTCAGCAACGCCTTGCGCGCGGCTAACCATTCGGCGCGGGAAACGATGGGTGGGTGAGCGGTGGTGTCGGTCATCGGAGAATCCTTTTGGCAATGTGCGTAGTAGACGTTTGGACTCGCGTAGGATCGACACCGAACATACCGCATCTCCGCGATATCGCGGTCACGACGCCGCACGCCGATCCGTTCGACCGCTTGCTGCTCGCGCAGTGTGAAGTCGAGACGCTCAAGCTGCTTACGGCCGATAAGACGCTGCGGAAGCTGCCGGGGGCGTTGCCGTGACTTGACGTGAGCCGTGTCGGCGCGTTGCGTGATCCCTTCGCGTGCACCGATGATGAAGGCATGAATCCCGCATCCGAAGATCCGCTCGAAGCTTCGACCGACTCGCCGCGGCACAGCCGGCATCGGCGGGCCGGATGGCAACACTGGTTGCCGGGATTGACCGTGTTTCGTCATTACCCGATCGGTTGGTTGCGCTACGACCTCGTCGCGGGGCTCGTTCTAACGAGCCTGCTGATTCCCTCCGGTATTGCCTATGCGGCGGCATCGGGAGTGCCGGGCATTTATGGCTTGTACGCGACGATCGTGCCGTTGCTCGTCTATGCGCTGTTCGGTCCGAATCGTGTGCTGATCATGGGGCCCGACTCAGCGCTTGCCGCGCTGATACTCACGCTCATCCTGGCGCAATCCGGCGGCGATCCGCAGCGCGCCGTCGCACTGGCCGGTGCGATGGCGATCGTCTCGGGAATCGTGTGCGTGGCCGGCGGGTTTGCGCGTTTCGGCTTCGTCACCGAACTGCTTTCGAAACCGATTCGCTACGGCTTCATGAACGGCATCGCGTTGACGCTGTTGCTCAGCCAGTTGCCGAAGCTGTTCGGCATAGACGTGGACGCATCGGGCGTGTGGCTGTCGACGCTGACAGCGGCGAAAGCGGTGTTGGCCGGCGGTACGAATGTCGCCAGTCTCGGTATCGGCATTGTGTGTTTCGCACTGATCATGTCGCTGAAGCGCTTTCCGAATGTGCCGGGAACCCTCATCGCAATCGGCGGGGCGACGATCGTCGTGGGTCTCTTCGATCTCGGCACTACTGCGGGCGTCGTCGTGCTCGGCGAGATGCCGAGCGGGCTGCCGTCGCTGACATTGCCGTTGATCGGTGTCGATGACATCGCGCCCGTGGTGTTGGGAGGCATTGCGGTGGCGCTGGTGGCGTTTGCCGACACCAGCGTGCTGTCGCGTACGTATGCGGCGCGTTTGAATCTGAAGGTCGATCCGAATCAGGAGATGGTCGGCCTCGGTGCTGCAAATCTCGCCGCCGGTCTGTTCCAGGGGTTTCCGGTCAGCAGCAGCGCCACGCGCACCCCGGTTGCGCTGGCTGCAGGTTCGCGTTCGCAGCTCACCGGAGTTGTTGGGGCTGTGACAATCGCGGTTCTGCTGATGTACGCGCCCATGCTCTTGAAGAATCTGCCGATGACTGCGCTAGCTGCGGTGGTGGTTGCGGCTGCGATCGAGATGTTCGAGATCGACGATTTGAAGCGCATCTATCGGATACAGCGATGGGAATTCTGGCTGTCTATGGTGTGCTTCGTCGGCGTGGTAACTCTTGGCGCTATCCAGGGCATCGGCCTCGCCATCGGTATCGCGGTGCTCGAGTTCCTGTGGGACGGCTGGCGCCCGCATTCGGCGGTGCTCGGGCGAGTCGACGGCGTTAAGGGTTATCACGACGTGTCGCGCTATCCGGACGCGCGGCGCGTGCCCGGCCTCGTGCTGTTCCGCTGGGATGCCCCGCTGTTCTTCGCCAACGCCGAACTGTTTCGCGATCGTGTGCTCGATGCGCTTGGGCACGCGCCCGGCCCGGTGCGCCGACTCGTCATCTCGGCAGAGCCGGTGACCAGCGTCGATGTCACTGCGGCCGACGTGCTCTGCGACCTCGACGAGACGTTACGCGAACAGCAGATCGAACTGACGTTCGCGGAGATGAAGGATCCGGTGAAGGACGACCTGAAACGGTTCGGAATGTTCGAACAGTTCGGTGCCGGACGGTTCTTCGCGACGGTGGGTGAAGCGGTGAAGGTTTACGTGTCCGACTCCCATGTCGAATGGTCCGACTGGGAAGACAGCGTGCGGAGACAGGAGCTGCCGCACAAGGGATTCACCGATGCGGTGCCACGCGCGTAGAGTGATCGATCCGAAGAAGAGGGAGCGGTAGCGATGACGGGCGTTACGATTCACGGCGACTGCGACGCGCGCTTTTCGAAAGTGCGCGAGGGCTTCGCATCGAACTTTGCCGCGGGCAAGGAGATCGGGGCGTCAGTGTGCGTCACGGTGGACGGCAAGCAGGTAGTGGACCTGTGGGCCGGGCACGCCGACAAAGCGCGCACGAAGCCGTGGCACAAGAACACGATCGTCAACGTGTACTCCACCACGAAGGGGCTCGGCGCCGCCTGTGCCGCGTTGTTGGTGGAGCGCGGCAAGCTCGACCTCGATGCGCCGGTTGCGAAGTACTGGCCCGAGTTTGCGCAGGCCGGTAAAGACAAGTTGCCGGCGCGCTACTGCCTGACGCATCAAGCCGGCTTGCCCGCGATCAGGAAGCCGCTCTCTGCCGCAGACATGTACGACTATTCGAAGATGTGCGCGGAGCTTGCCGCGCAGGAACCGTGGTGGACGCCCGGCACCGCGCACGGCTATCACGCCATCACCTATGGTTGGCTCGTTGGCGAACTGGTGCGTCGCACGAGTGGTCGCAGCGTTGGAAAGTTCTTTCGCGAAGAGATCGTGCATCCGTTGGCGCTCGATGCGTTCATCGGCAGCGGCCCGGAACTCGACGAACGCATCACTGAAATGAACCCTTCGCCACCACCCGCGCCGGGCACGCGCGACCTGCTTTCGGAGATGATGGCCGACAAGGAATCGCTGCAGGGCAAGACCTTCGGCAATCCGCCGGCGCTCGGTCCCGGCGTGGTGAACAGCCGCGCGTGGCGAAACGCGGAAATCTGCAGCGCCAACGGCCACACTAATGCGCGCTCTCTGGCAACGTTCTACGCAGCGCTCGGCGCATGGACGCGCGGCCAGCCGTTCCGCGGTGTGCAGCTGATATCAAAGGCCGGAATGGAACGCGCGCGCACTGAGCATGCGGCGGGCGTGGACAAAGTGCTGCAGCTTTCGAATCGCATCGCGCTCGGGTTCATGCTGCCGAGCCCGATGCGCCGCTTCTCGGACAACACCAAGGCGTTCGGCCACGGCGGCGCGGGCGGCTCGCTCGGCTTCTGCGATCCGGAGAACGGCATCTCGTTCGGCTACGCGATGAATCAGATGAGCGCGGGCGGCCCCGGCGGCGATCCGCGCTGGTGGCCGATGATTCAGGCGATGTACGACGCGATCGGCGTGAAGTACACACCGCCGAGCGCGAATGGCGAAGGCACCACCGTAGGTGGCTGAACGCGAGCGGCCGAGTTCATTTGTTGGCGGGCTAGTCGATGTGAACGTGCGGGAACGACTTCACGAGATCATCC
>CAZLDA010000347.1:0-5060 GCA_964557875.1 uncultured Pseudomonadales bacterium
GATCCGACTTTTCTGCGAGTTTGCGCAGTTCGTCGACCACCTTCTCCTTGCCGGGCAGGATTTCGTAGGTGGCTTTCCAGTTGTCTTCCGGGTCCACGCCCATGCGCCGCACGAGTTGCGTACGCGCGCGTTGCTTGCGGTAAGTCTCTTTGGCTTTGGCGGAGAGCTTTCGGGTTTTCGCGGCTTCTTTCGCGCGCGCCTTCGGATCACTCGTCTTGCCGCCGGTCGGCAAATCGCGGATGTGACCGATGCTGGACTTTACGATGAAGTCCTTGCCGAGATACCGATTGATGGTCCGCGCCTTGGCCGGCGACTCGACGATGACCAACGAACGGGCCATGTGCCTCCTGCTGCGACGGGGGGTCCCGGCGCGAAAGGCGCCATGTATACGCGCTCTATTTCCGGACTGTCAACTTAACGGCGCTGAGACATTTGCACAGAGGGGAGCCGTAAGCGACGCGTCTCAGTGATGCGCCGACGTGTCCTGCGAGGTGTCGTCGGACGCATCTGCGGCTGTGGCCGCTGAATCCGCAAGCAGTTGAATTTCCGCGAGGTTCTGCAGCAGAGCGTGCACACGATCGACACTTGCTTCGGCGTCTTCTGCCGTCGCGCGTTCGCGCCACCAACAGCTCACTTCGCTCGCGTCGGCCGCGCACGCGAGCGTGTCGGGGGGAACTTCGCGTAAGACTCCACCGACCTGTTTCCAGTACGCCGGGTCAGCCACGGGCTGCGTCGCCCAGATCCAGCCGGGGATCGGTCCCCCATTCACATCAGGGTTCGCAGCGGGTTTGCGAAGGATCTTCCAGTGCGGTGCGGCGCGCGCGAGTTGTCGCATGCCGAGCCGATATGCCGCACACATCACCTTCGGCTCGAGCTTCACACCGGCGGCGTTGACCCGCTCGTGCGGCTCTGCGGCGAGGTCCTCGATCTGCGTGATCTCCACTTGAATGCCGTGACTTCGTGCGCGCGTGCGCATCTTCGAGAGCCGCCGATCCGAGCGCGACGGCATCATCCACAACAGCGGACCGAACGCGGCAACCAATGCGACTACGATGATGACCCAGGTCAACGACATGCTCCGCTTGATGACTCGACACGGCCGTCCGGCCAGTTGTTCGGCCCGACGATTGTGTTGTATGGTCGCCCGAACTTCGGGTAGTGGACAATCATGGGCGCATACCGACGGATCCTGCTAGCGGTAGACCTCACGGAAGAGTCCCACCGCGTCTCCGCCCGAGCAATCGCGCTCGCAAAACGCTTCGAAGCGGAGTTGCACGTCATCCACGTCATCGAACCCTTGAGTCTTGCCTACGGCGGCGACATCCCGATGGACCTCTCGTCGGTGCAGGAACAGATCCACGCGCAAGCGAAGTCCCATCTCGCCGAGTTCGCTACCTCCATCGGCGTGGCCCCCGAACATCGCTATCTCATCTTCGGTCGGCCCGAAGCGGAGATTCATCGCATCGCCAAGGAAAAGGCGATCGATCTGGTGGTCGTCGGCAGTCACGGCCGCCACGGTCTCGCGTTGCTGCTCGGTTCCACTGCGAACGGCGTACTGCATGGCTCACCCACCGACGTGCTCGCCGTGCGTGTCGGTAGCGACGCACCGCAAGACTAACTTCTGATGATCTTCGTTCGTCTCACCCTCGCGGGGTTGCGTGCACGCGCGCTTGTTGTATTCGTCGTCCTGCTGTCGGCCCACGCCGCCGCCGATGATCTGGGTGACAAACGCCAACTGTATCTGCGCGCGCTGCGCAGTCTCGACAGCGGTCAGATCCAGGCCTTTCAGGCCGCAAAAGCCCAGCTGATCGACTATCCGCTGTATCCGTATCTCGATTATCAGGACCACTTACTGCGGTTGAATCACCTGACCGCAGCCGACGTCGCGGCATTCCGCCAACGCTGGAACGACTCGCCCATCGCCGATCGCTTGTACGACGAGTGGATGGACGATCTCGCGCGACGCGGTGCGTGGGACGTCTTCATGGACAACTACGAGGCGACCGGTGCGAGCGCCGAACGGCAATGTACGTACCTGCGCGCACTCGATCGCAAGGGCCAGACCGAAGCCGCAATGGCCGCGGTCGCACCGCTGTGGCTGGTCGGCACTTCGCAACCAAAGAGCTGCGATGCGTTGTTCGTGCTGTGGATCGAACGTGGTCAGGTGACTAACCGCCTCGTGTGGGAACGATTGACGCTCGCAATCCAGGCGCGCTCCTGGGACCTGTCCCGGTATCTCGCGGGATTGCTCAGCGTCGAGTTGCGCAAGCAAGGAGAGTTGTTCTATCGCGTCGGCCGCGATCCTTCACTGGTGACGGACACAGCGCGATTCACAACGGACGACACGGCGACGCGCGAGATCGTTCGGCTCGGTTTACGACGCCTCGCGTCGAACGATCCCGACGCGGCCGCAACCGCGTGGGCCGTGTACCGTAAGTCGCTGAGTTTCGAACCGGATGACGTCCGCATCATCAATCAGGATCTGACGATCGCAAAAGCGCGACGCGGCATCATCGATCCGGATGCCGATCTCACCCCAAGCGCCGATGGCCGCGACCTGTTGGTGCAGGAAGCGCTGATCCTCGCGGCGCTGACGAACAAGGACTGGGCCAATGTCGAGGCATTCATCATGCGCCTCAACGAAACGGAACGGGCAAAGCAGCGCTGGCAATACTGGCTCGGGCGCGCCCAACAAGCGCTCGCTGGCGCGCAGGACAACACGAGCCCACCGACCGAGAGTCCGTGGGTCGCGCTCGCCAACGACCGTCATTACTACGGATTCCTTGCCGCCGAAGCCCTTGGGCAGCGTCCCGCGCTGAACGACACTTCGATGCGCCCCGAACCCGACGCGATCGACGCGATGCTGCAGCGCCCGCCCATGCAGCGCCTAACGGAGCTGTACGCGATCGGCGACCGTGCCGACGCGCGGCGGGAGTGGGCAAAGTTATTGCCCAATCTGGACCTTTCGCAGCGTGCGGCCGCCGCGTACATCATTGCCGACATCGGCTGGCTCGATCTGAGCATCATGGCTGCGAACGCGGCCGAGTTGCGCGACGACCTGTCGTTGCGGTTTCCCAGCCCATATACACCGACGTTCGCAAAAGAGAGTCGCGCCACTGCCGTGCCGATCAGCTACCTCTATGGTGTGGCGCGACAGGAGAGCGCGTTTGCACCCGCGGCCCGGTCTTCCGCCGGCGCGCTCGGCCTGATGCAACTGATGCCGGCGACTGCTGCGGCAACCGCACGCAACGCCGGTGAACCAACTCCGGTAACCGAAGCATTGTTCAACCCGGTAGTGAACATCCACATAGCGAGTCGTCACCTCGCGGATCTGCTCGAACGTTACGACGGCAACCGTGTGCTGGTTGCCGCCGCATACAACGCCGGTCCGCATCGCGTCGACCGCTGGTTGCGCGATCGCCCTGCCCGTCCGGCAGACATCTGGATCGAGACCATTCCGTTTGCGGAAACGCGCGACTACGTAAAGAACGTGCTGGCGTTCGCGTACATCTACGGCCAACGGCTGGGTCATCCCACCAAGTTCCTCGACGCGGACGAACGCTGACTACGCTGATCCGAGGGCCACGGTTCTGATCGACATCGGAGCGAATCTCACCCACCCGGCGTTCGCGGACGACCTCGACGCCGTGATACGGCGCGCGATCGACGGCGGTGTAGAACGGATCATCGTCACCGGTACCGACCTGGCTTCGAGCGAAGCCGCGGTGGCGTTGTGTGCCTCGTACACACCGCACCTCTACTGCACCGTTGGTGTCCATCCACACGATTCGGCCTCGGTGCCCGTCGACTGGATCGATCGACTGGCGAAGTTAGCCGCCAACAGCGCGGTTCGTGCCATCGGCGAAACCGGACTCGACTTCAATCGCAACTACTCTCCGCAACCCGCGCAACGCGATGTGTTCGACGCACAACTGACGCTGGCCGCGCGCCTGCAGCTGCCGGTGTTCGTACACGATCGCGATTCGAACGGTGCGGTTGCCGAAGCGCTGGCGCGTGACCGTCCGGCGCTACGCGACGTCGTCGTGCATTGTTTTACCGGCACTGAAGCCGATCTGCACCGTTACCTCGATCTCGGCTGCCACATCGGCATCACCGGTTGGGTTTGCGACGAGCGACGCGGTTCGGCGCTGAAGCAGTTGGTGCCACAGATCCCCGACGATCGCCTGCTCATCGAAACCGATGCACCATTCCTGCTGCCGCGCACCATGACACCGCGACCGAAAAGCCGTCGCAATGAACCGGGTTATCTGGCCTGGGTCGCGAGAACGGTGGCGGAAGCGCGCGGTCAGACCATGGAAGTCGTCAACGAGATCACGCATTCGAATGCGCGCCGCGTCTTCGCACTGGATTGATCGATCAAGACACGAGCCGCAAGACGTCGTCGGCATTGAACGGCCACGCCAGTTCCGCGCCGGCGGCTGTCGCGACCACAGGTATCGTCTTGCCGTATTGCGAAAACAGCGCATCGTCTTCCACGATGTCGACTACGTCGACGGTCATACGACGCAGTTCTGGCATACTGCGCAGCAATCGCTCGGCGCTTTCGCAGAGGTGGCAACCCTCGGTGGAATAGAGAATGAGCGACTTGATCACGCGCGCAGGCTAAGAGAACGGTTTCGGTGATGCAAACGCTGCGTTTTGGTTCGGCAAACGTCGCCGCCGGATATCCACTCGAGATTTCGGGCACCGCTACGTGGCGTCGCAGTGAAGGCGGCTGGTCGTCGACCATTCCGCTCGGCGATCTTCCCAACGACCACATCGTGGTGCCGAGTTTCGCAGTCGCTCAGTCGCCGCGAAGCGACTTTGCCGCAACGCTGGTCTCAGAGGACGCCGCGTGGCGAATCGCGCCCACCCAGCGCACCTCACCCGAATCCAACAATGTCGATCCGCGCGCCACGACGCACATCGACTACTTCCACTGTCGCGCTCCTCTTGCTGCAGCATCGATCGAGATATCAGTTGCACACGAACCCGCGGATTATCTGCTGACCGTATCCACACGTGCTTTCCGGGTCGCCGCCAACCCCGGTAACGCAGTC
>CAZLDA010000348.1:0-5031 GCA_964557875.1 uncultured Pseudomonadales bacterium
AGTTCTCTCCTGCGGACAACCAGGTGATACGCGTGTCCACGCGGGTGTACGACGGTGCCTTGTCGGTGTTCTCTTCGAACAGCGAGAAATAGACCTTGTCGATCCACGAGTAATCAGCCAGGAACGTGAGCGTGCCTCTGTCACCCGACAACGGCAGCGCGTACTGTGCATACGCGTCGAACTTCTTCTCGGGCACGCGCAACATGGTGTTGCCCTTGATGTTGAACGGCGTTGCCAGCGGGTCGAACAGCGAACCCGGCCGTTGCGCGTTGAACTCGTCGATAATGTCGAAGTCCTCGGTGTACTCGCTGTGCGTGAAGCTGACGGTTGCACCCAACGTGATGCGATCCGTCATCAGCCACAACACGTCGGTATCGAAGCCGATCATCTCGGCTCCGGGCACCGCGAACGTGCTGGTCGAAACACCGCCGAGTGCCGACGGGCTTGCCGCCGGCGTGTGCACGTGGCTGTAGTCGTAGTAGTACACAGCCGAGTTGACCTGCATCGTGCCGTCCATGATCTCGCCCTTGTAACCCAACTCGTACGCAACCAGGCTTTCGGCCTGATACTTCGCGTTCGCGCTGAAGTTACCGAGGTTGAAACCACCGGCCCGGGTACCGGACGTGACGGAGAAGTAGATCAGGTCTTTGTCGTTCGGCGTCCAGTCCAGGTTGATACGGCCGGTTACTGCGTCATCTTTGCGGTCCAGCTGCCGCCACAACGATTGCGAGATCGGCACACCGGTCGTCAACAGGGTGTTGTAGTTCAACACCTCTCCATTCGGACCCATTGCACCGATGGCCTGGTTGACCTGCGCAAGACTCGGCACACAAGCTGCGTTCGGCGTTGCACAAGGGAAACCCGCCAGCGGAATCGGCACCGAACCCAAATTGCCCACAAATCCGAGCGCAGGTACCGCACCCGCGAGCAGAGCTTGACCGCCCTCACTCTGATAGAACGCGTTTTCTTCACCGTTCAACTGGTCACGCGCCCAGCGTGCACCCAACGTCAACGCGAAGTGCTCGTTGAACGTGTAGACGCTTTGCGAGTAGATCGCAAACGCTTCGCGTTCCGTACGGGTCTGGTACTCCGTGTCCGTTCCGGCAGTGGTCGGTCCATGTGGCACGTTCGTGTTGCTGCCAACCGGGTCGCCATCTTTACGTCCGAAGCAGTACGTGAAGGGGTTCGCGAGCGCCAAGCTGGATTCCAACGGTACACAGTTCCCAGAAGGCGCGTTACCAGCACGGACGAGCAATCCGTCCTGCTTGGCATCGAACAGCGAAACTTGCGGGATCCCGCCGATGAAGGCGAGCGCGCCGACGTTGTTCGGGCTGTAGTTGAAGCCCTGCGTGTAGCGGCCGTTCGAGTTCGAGTTGTAGTAGTCGCCGCGCTGCGTGATCTTCGCGTCGTAGTAGAAGAGGCCGGTGGTGGTCGTCAGCGAGTCGTTCCAGTCGTTGAAGAACTGCAACTCATGCGACACATACTCGGTTTCCTGGCTCACGTAGAACTGCCGGTCACCTGAGTAAAGCGTGAACGCATCGGTGTTGCTCGTCAGGTCTTCGTCCGACGTGCGATCGTAGAAGTAGTCCGTGTAGCCGAAGATGTACTTCATCGAGAATGTGTCGTTGATCGTCCAACGGACGTCGGTCGAGTTCGCCTGTTGGTCGAAGTACTCGTCCTGGCGTCCGCTGGTATCCGTCTCAACGTCGGAACCACTCAGCGAGCCCAGACCCAACATGCGCTGACGGGACGTGTCCGTACCAAACGCCTTGTTGTTCATGTTCTGCGCACCGACACCGGAGAAATCCACGCCGGGCGTTACGCGCTGCGCTTCGACGGTCTGTCCGGTCACCGGATCGGTGAACGTGTAGATCGTGGTCGAACCGGGCTGATTCTGGTAACCGGCCGTTGCGGTTGTGATGCGGCACTCCGGCGTCAATCGCGCGGTGTTCGTACCAACGCCCGTGGGCACCTGGAAGTTCGTGCGTCCGCTGGTCAGTGTCGGGCAGACGGTGTCGTTTACGCGCCGGAAGCCCCAGGCAAAGGTCGACGTGTTGCGCGGATCGCCGGAGACCGGATCGACTGCGCCGCCGTCTTCCGTCAGATTCACGATGCCGGCCGCATCCGCGCCACCCATCCGACGGCGATAGCTTCGCTCGTTGCCCCGGGTGTTCACTTCGATGGAGTCGTTCGGCGTCCACTTCAGCGCCAACGCGTAGTTTTCGTCGCCGTAGTTGTCCGGATTCTGATTGCCCGACTTGTCGTCGATGTAACCGTCGCGCGTGCGCTTCACGCCCGTCAGACGCGCCGCAAGAATGTTGTCCACGATCGGACCCGACAACATGCCGTACTGTTCCTGCAGGTCGTAGTTGCCGCCGACGACTTTCGCTGAGCCCTCGAACTCGTTCGTAGGTTGCTTGTTGATGAAGTTGACCGCGCCGCCGATGGCGTTACGGCCATACAGCGTACCCTGCGGCCCGCGCAGCACTTCGATTCGCTCGATGTCGAACAGACCGCCTTCCGTCGATGCGATACCGAAGTCTTCCGAGTAGACGCCGTTCAGGTATGTCGCGATGCCAGGGTCACCACCAAGGGCCCGGAAGTTCCGGCCAACGCCGCGAATCGCCATGTCGTAAGGCTCAATGACCGCCGCGGGAATGAACTTCTGCAGGTCTTCCTGGTTGCGGATACCGAAGTCTTCGAGCATCTGACCCGTGAAGGCCGTGATCGAGATCGACGTATCGCTTACCGTGGACTCTTTTCGTTCGGCCGTAACGACCACTTCTTCGATCTGGCGCCGATCCGACGCCGCCTCTTCAGCCGAAACTGCCGGCGCGGCGATCGCCGCGGACAGGAACACCGACAGCCCGCATATAGAAGGGCTCAGTACGCGCTGCAGCATCGATTTGCTCGAGTTGGTATCGGCGCAGGCGCCGATTCGCTTGGAGCGAATGAACATTGATTGACTCCCCGTTGAGATGAAACCTATTAGTCCTGCGGAACTGCGGCACCTAATAGAGGACGGCCACCCGGCACCGTCGGCCGCGATTTATAAGCCGGACTGTTACGCAATGTCAACGCAACTGTTACCGGGCGACTCAGGCTGTAGAACAATCGTTACACTCGGAAACAGTAGCCCGAATGAAATGCAAGCTTGACCGCGCAGTGCCGCGGATGGTGGGGAGTTTCATCGACAACAGGCGAATCGAGGGGCTAGGGATCGAAGCCGGCGCCGTCTTCGAGCCACTTCCGTGCCATGCGCAGCATCGACGGTTCGGTGGTGAGGGCACCGATTTCGTCGATCTTCACCCAGCGCAATGCATGCGACTCGTCGCTGACGCGAAACGCGTCGCTTCCAACCACGCGTAGCGCATATCGCGCGTCGTAGTGGTGATGCGCGGGGTCGTCCTTGTGTGCGGGAATCAGGTGAATGTCGATGTCGAAGAGCAGGATGGACACCGGCGCAACGGCAAGGCCCGACTCTTCTTCCGCTTCTCTACTGGCAACTCGAAGCGGATTACCGTCGCCGTCGCTGTGTCCACCGAGTTGCAGCCATCGATTCAATTTTCTGTGGTGCGTGAGCAGCACATGCGTGTGCTGCGTGTTGACGATCCAGGCAGAACCGGTGACGTGTCCGGCCCAGCAATTTCGTTGGAAGCAGTGCGGCTCGCTGCCGACGAACGCCTCGAATCGATCGATCGTCACAGACTCTGATGGATGCCGTCGTCGGTAATCCTTCAGCTGTCGGATGACATCGTCCTGGCTCATTGGCCGATGATGCCTTTCTGCCGCAGAACTTTCTCCAACAAAAAAAGAAGGGGGCCGAAGCCCCCTGTACGAAGCGTCTAACGGATTGTTGTTATTTCAACGCACCGAACTTGTAGTCCACCGATATTCCGAGCTGCTGGGGAATCGTGTTGGCACCGGAACGGCGGAAGTTCACGTCTTCGGTCGAGCCGTAGTGGTCGACCTGCCGCAGACCGATTTCGTCGAAGACGTTGTCGGCGAATGCAGCCACCGTCCAGGCCGTGCTGGGGGAAATCCAGGTGGCGCGCAGGTCGGTGCGTTGATACGACGGCGCCGCGTCTTCAGCCGACTCGAACGCCGAGAAGTACACCTCGTCGATCCAGCTCCAGTTCGCCAGGAACGTGACCGAACCCCGATCACCCAACTGCCAGTTGTACTGCGCATACACACCGCCCTTCATCTCCGGCACCTGCAACATCTGCTTGCCGTCGAGATCGATCGGGATCGACAGCGGATCGAACAACGATGGCGGCCGGTTCGGATCGTTTGGATCGTTGACCGTGAAGTTGTCGGTGTACTCGCTATGCGTATAGCTGAAGTTCGCGCCGATCGTAATGTTGTCGGTGATCAGCCAGTCCATGTCGGTGTCCCAGCCGATGATCATCGCCGTCGGCACCGAGAACACGCTCGTCGAGGTGTTTGCCGGGTTGAATGCAGAAGGACCGGTACCGAAGGTTTCGACGTTCTTGTAGTCGTAGTAATACACGGCCGAGTTCAACTGCATGGTGCCGTCGCGCAACGTGCCTTTGTAGCCCAATTCGTAAGAGATCAAACTCTCGGTCTTGAACGTACGCTCGGCACTGAAGAACACCAGGTTGAAGCCACCTGCGCGCGAACCTTTCGTCGCGGACAGATAGATCAGGTCGTTGTCGGTCGGCGTGTAGTCGAAGTTGACGCGCCACGTGATGTCGTCGTCCTTACGCTGCTCCTGGCGCCACAAGCTGAGACTGATGGGCACACCGTTCACCAGCAGGCGCTGCGGGTTGAGGATCGTGCCGTCAGCCGCCAGATAACCAAACCCCTGGTTGACCGCGGCAAGCGACGAGGCACCGCCGGCGGCGGTAAAGCCAAGCGGAATGATGTTGTCCTCGTTGTAGAAGAACAGGTTCTCCTCACCCGTGAGCTGGTCGCGCGCCCAACGTGCACCGAGGGTCAACGCCCAGTGTTCATTGAACGTGTACACACCTTGCGTGTACGCCGCATACGAATTCCGTTCCGATCGCG
>CAZLDA010000349.1:0-5000 GCA_964557875.1 uncultured Pseudomonadales bacterium
CAGTCTTGTATCCACCGGCGAACAGGTGATGCGCGACATGTTGTACGACGGCCATCCCGCGGCCGAGCCCGGCGCGGTGGTGTGCCGCGTCGCCCCTTCGTTCACTCGTTTTGGACACTTCGAACTTCTCGCTGCGCGTGGCGACGTGGAATTGTTGAAACGCCTTGCCGATTTCACGATCCGCAGCGATTTTCCGGAACTGCTCGCAGCCGGCGAGGTACCGTCCAAGGCCACATATGTTGAGTGGTTCGCGGAAGTGACGCGCCGCACCGTGCGGATGATCGTCGAGTGGATGCGCGTGGGTTTCGTGCACGGCGTGATGAACACCGACAACATGTCGATTCTCGGGCTGACCATCGACTACGGTCCTTACGGCTGGCTGGAGAACTACGACCCCGACTGGACGCCGAATACCACCGACGCCGGCAATCGCCGTTACCGGTCCGGCCAACAGGCGCCCATTGCGCAATGGAATCTGCTGCAACTGGCGAACGCCATCTACCCGCTCGTGGAAGAAGCCGAGCCGCTGGAAGCCGTGTTGCAGGAGTTCGCGCGCGACTACACCGCGTCGTGGCAAAGCATGATGGTGCGCAAGCTCGGACTGCGCGCATTCGAAGCGGGCGATGCCGAGTTGTTCGAGGCACTCGATAAGGTGCTGCGGCTTGCCGAAACGGACATGCCGATCTTCTTCAGGCGTCTCGCACGAGTGGACATCGGTGCGAGCGACGCGGCATTGCTCGAACCGTTGCTCGACGCGTTCTACGTGCCGGAGCAGCTCACACCTGAAGTTCGTGCGCAGTTCACGCGCTGGTTGCGCGACTACGGCGACCGCGTTCGGCGCGACAACTCCGAGGCGGCCGCTCGGCGCGCCGAGATGGATACGGTCAATCCGAAGTTCGTGTTGCGCAACTATCTCGCTCAACTCGCCATCGATGCAGCGGAGAAGGGCGACTACGGGCCCGTCAACGAACTGCTCGACGTACTGCGTACGCCGTATGCGGAGCAAGCCGATCGCGAGGCGGAATTCGCGCAGAAACGACCGGACTGGGCGCGCCATCGGGTCGGTTGTTCGATGTTGTCGTGTAGTTCGTAGCGCGGTCAAAGGAGGCACTCCGATGAGCACCGAATTCTGGAAACTGAGCGCCGTCGAGCTCGCCGAAGGCATCCGCCGCCGCGACTATTCGAGCACAGAAGTACTAACGAGCGTGCTTGGGCGCATCCGCGCCGAGAATCCGCGGTTGAATGCGATCACCGTCGATTGCAGCGAAGACGCCATAAAGGAAGCTGAACGCGCAGATGCGATGGTTCGCCGCGGCGAAACGCTGGGCGCGTTGCACGGCGTACCGGTAACGATCAAGGAAAACGTGGACCAGCGCGGCAAGTCCACGCCGAACGGAATTCCTGCCTTCGCGAACCTGATTGCCCAGGACGATTCGCCCATCGTGGCGAATCTGCGTCGCGCCGGCGCCATCATCGTCGGCCGCACGAACGTTCCTGAATTCTCTATGCGCGCCACGACTGACAATCCTCTGAGGGGGCGCACGATCAACCCGTGGCGCGAGGACGTTTCCCCGGGCGGATCGTCCGGCGGCGCCGGTTCTGCGGCCGCGGCCGGATTCGGCCCGATCCATCACGGCAACGACATCGGTGGTTCGCTGCGTTTCCCGTCGTTCGCCTGCGGCGTGGCCACCGTCAAACCGACGCAGGGGCGAGTGCCGGCTTTCAACCCAACAGCCACCGGTGAGCGCGGCATGCTCGCGCAACTGATGTCGGTGCAGGGCGCGATCTGCCGGGAGGTGCGCGATGTGCGCCTGGCAACGCGAGTGATGGCGCAGGGCGATCCGCGCGATCCCTGGTGGGTGCCCGCACCGTTCGACTGGCCGAAGGAGCCGCGTCCGCCGATAGCGCTGACGCGCGTGAGTCACGGCTATCCGATGCATTCTGAAATCGACGCGGCCCTCACACGCGCCGCCGAATGTCTGCGCGATGCGGGTTATGTGGTCGACGAAGCGGAGACGCCGTCCATTCTCGAACCGGCACAAGGATGGTTCGACGTCGCCGTGTACGAAATCAAGATGACGCTCGATGCGATCGCGCGACAACACGGCAGCCAGACGGTGCAGAACATCTTCGGTTGGTACTACACGCTCGGGAACATGGTCGACGCCGGCGGCTATCGCGCCGGCATCGCCGATCGCACGCGCATGACGCGCGCCTGGAGCGTGTTCCTGGCGCGTTATCCGCTGGTGCTGTCGCCGTTCCTGATGCGGCCGACGTTCCCCTGGAACTACGACGCCGAAAGCGAGGCGAACGTGCACGATCTGTTTCGCAGCGCGATCTACAGCGTCGGCGTGAACTATCTCGGCTTGCCGGCGGGCGTGGTGCCCGCGGGATATGCGGCAGAGTTGCCAGCCGGCGTTCAGCTGATCGGGCGCCGGTACCGCGAAGATCTGATTCTCGATGCGATGGAAGCCGTCGAGGCGCGGCTTGGCGTGATGGTCAAAGAGAACTTGTGGTAAGCAGATTTGGTGGGATGTCTGCCCCTCCAAGGAAAAGGTGAGGGTAGATACCGGAATCAGAAGCGTGATCCCCGGCGCGGCGGCCTCTCCGATTTCCCACTATAAGAAGGTATGGAGAAGCTGAAGAACCTGCGGGCGCGGAGGCGCGATTGGGGTTGGCGTCGCGCGTTGTATTGGGAGCTGATGCACGGCCTGTCGAAGTTGGGCATTCATCTGCACTACGTCAATGTGGGCGCCGACCTGCGGGAGATCATCGGTGAAGAAGAGCCCGCCGTTGCGCCCGGATACCACACGCGCGTGGCAGGGATGGAGGATCTGCTGCCTCACGTGAATAGCGTACCCGGCCTCGATAAAGAGTTTCTCGAGGCAGCGTTCGCTCGGGGCGACGTGTGCGTGGCAAATTTCTTTCACGCTCAACTGGTTGGGTTTTCTTTCTCATCCTATGTGCGCGCTCGTGTCAACGAACAGCTCGACGTACTGGTGCCGGCGGGATTCAGATACGGCTACAAGGCGTGGACGCACCCCGATCATCGACGTCACAACTTGTCCCGCATGCGGGGCTTCGTACGTCGAAGATCTGTTCCAGCCGACCATAGAGTGCGATCGATCAGCTACGTGGAAACACACAACTATGCATCACTCCTGCATAGCTACCGATCCCCGACACTGCGTTCGATTCGGATGGGCTTTTGCGGATGGATCACCGTCTTCGGCCGCAAAATCCCATTCAACAGCCGACACGCGCGTTGGGTAGGCTTCGAGTTCGTGCGCAAGCACGATTCCGGGCGGCGCCAGTACGTCTGGTAGCGCTGTCCAACACGGCACGCGCTGGCCTACTGGCTGATTTGATTCCCCAACATTTCTACTATGGCGCGGGAATATCTGCTTGCGAAGCACAGCCCGAAACACTAGGCTGCGCCCCATTTTGACGGCGTCAATTCTGCAGCACTTCTGTAACACTCTCGTCCATGCTGGATCTGTTAAAACGAGAGGTGTGTCACGCAGGTTTTCCGCGGATTGCACTTAGACTTCTTCCACACGAGATTTGATAGGGGATGCCGCTTTTGCTCGAGCGACGGATTACTCTGGCTGTTCTATCTGGCGTCTTTCTGTTGGCTGGCTGCGGCTCTAACGATGGCGACAACACGGATTCGGCTCGTCAGAACATGATTGAGTTCGTTGCGGAACCCGCAACGGTTGCTCCGGGTGATAACGCATGGCTCTCATGGACGGGGCACAACGCGACGTCTTGTGAAGCCTCCGGAGCCTGGTCTGGTACGCAACCCACTACGGGTGGATTTCGGACGCCTCCGCTTGCCGCCACCACAACGTACACCTTGAATTGTGCCGGGCCGAACGGCGGTTCAATCGCGCGTGTCACGGTGAATGTGGACGCAGCGGCAGGTTCCGGTGCACCTCAAGTTTCACTTCGCAGCCAGCATGGCTCGGTTCCTGCGAACGGAAGGACCGTGCTCGAGTGGAACGCCGCGAATTCGAGCGAGTGCACGGCAACTGGCGGTTGGAGCGGCAAGAAGGCGAAGCGCGGCTCCGAGATGGTCGGCGGCTTGAAGGGCGATACGACATACACGCTTAGCTGCACCGGTCCAAACGGCACTGCAATTGCGATGACGCAGGTAGTGCTGCAGCGAGCGACGCTGCGTTGGTCGAGCAACGCGACGATCACCAAGCACACGGCGTTTCGAGTGCTTTGGGGAAAGAGTGCAGATCGTCCGGAAAATCAGATCACCATCAATAGTCCGAAGGTGCGCGAGCGTGTGATCGATCTTCCGGGTGCTGGAACCTACTACTTCATTCTGGCGACGCTCGATGCCAACAACAAAGAGATCAGTCGCTCGAACACCGCATCCAAAGAGCTTCCGCTCTAGCGTTGCTTTCCATTTCCTTGCTCACGTTGATGCGAGCGTTGGACGCTCCTGGTCCGTGGCCGAACACTCAGCGAATTTCACGCAACTGTCGAACCCGTCACGCGGGTGAACTCTCCTTACAAATACACTCCTTCTCATAACAAATGGGGTATCGCGGAACAGCGCGTTTGTTAGGGAGAGGCCACCAATGCAGTATCGGTGGGTTCGAGTGGGTACCTTGTTGTGTCTGTGCAGTGGCGTCTTAGGAACTGCGGGATGCAACGGCGGGAGCGGAGCATCATCCGCAGAAATGCTCCGCAATCGGCAGGATGTTGTCATTGCCGGCTTTCTCACCGACGGTCCGATCATCGGAGCGACGGTGGAAGTGATATCTGCTGACGACGCGGTAATGTCGCAGGCGCTGGTAGGATCCACCGCATCATTTCACGCGTTAGTGCCAGCGAACACGAAATACCCGATCAGGCTGCGCGCCTTGGGCGGCATCGATCTCGTCACGCAGCGCGCGCCCGATTTCGCTCTCGAAACGGTGATCACGCGACCCGATCAGGCGGTTGCCAATCTCTCCACGTTCAGCACGCTCGTGTCACGCGTCGTT
>CAZLDA010000350.1:0-4710 GCA_964557875.1 uncultured Pseudomonadales bacterium
GCCGCGATTGAGCGACCAAGGACGGCTAGAGCGTCCCGAAACACCGATCAGCCGTCACCCACCCGATTCCTAAAGGCGAACCTCAACCCTCACCATGTACTGCAACGCGCCTTCCGATCCACCGCATTGCCACGAACAACACCAGATACATCGCGGCGGCGACTGCGTAGGGGAGCGCGCCGTTGATCTGATAGAGGGCACCACCGAGCAGCGGGCCGAGTGTGAAACCGAGTGGTCCGCACGAGCCTGCTACGCCGGCGACCGAGCCTTGTTCCTGCGGCGATACCGCGAGCGATGCGCCGGCCATGAAACCCGGGCCGGCCATGCCCATGCCGAGGCCGAGGATCATCATCGCGATGGACAGCATCAGCTGCGTGTTCGCGAGCGCCATGATCGTGAACGCGACGATCAACAGCGGCATGGCGAGGCGAAGCAGCGTGAAGGGCGACACGCTGATGCGTTGCACGATGGCGAACTGCGCGATGAGCGAGCACGCTGCCGACAACATCATTGCGAAGCCGAACTGTTGTGCGGTTTCCCGCCCCGAGAGGCCGAGGATGTCCTGGAATCGGAAACCCATCGTCTGCTGCACGAGTGCGGTGCCCGTGAACATCATCACGCCGACGATGACGAACGGCAGAATGCGCGGGTCGGTGTATTTCATGCGCGCGGGGCGCACGCCGGGCTGACGGTGGCGCGGCGGTTCGGGCAGATAGCGCCACACGAACAGTCCGTTCAGGAACGCGATACCTGCCATCACCCACAGCGGCATCAGCAGCGACGCCATCGTGAAGGTTGCCACGGCGGGGCCGAGAATCGAGCCGACGTTGTTGGCAGCCCCGGCGGCGCCCATCCCCTTAGTGCGGGTCGTTGGGTCGGTGATGTCGGCCATGTAGGCATTCGAGGCCGGCATCGACGCCGACATCACGCTGGCGTGCATCATCCGCGCGACGATCAGCGCGACGAACAGCGCGGTACCGGTGAGTGCCTTCGACATCCCCGCGTACAACACGGAGTTGAACAACAGCGTGCCGGCGCTGAAGCCGAAGAGGCCGACCATGATCACGCGCTTGCGGCCCCACACGTCGCTAACGCGTCCCCAGAGGGGGCTCGACAGAAACACGGTGAGCGACGATGCGGCGATGATGCTGGTGATCTGAACTTCGGTGAGGCCGATCTCGCGCCCGAGCGGGGCGAGCACCGGGAACAGCACCGTAAAACCCATGCCGATGCAGACCAGCGAAAACAGCAGTGTGCGTCGCGCCTGTATCGGCGAGAACGAATCCATCGGAGAGATTCCGGGGGCGAAGCGGCCGAGTCTACCTCAGTGAGGCGGCGGCGCGCGCACCAGGATGTCTGTACGGGCAGGACTCGCGCGTCATGTAGCAACGATCGCAAATGAGGATGCGGCAATGACGAAGGTGACGACACTGATGACCGGCCTCGCGTTCGGCGAGTCGCCACGCTGGCACGATGGGCGACTCTGGCTTTCGAATTGGGTCGGCCAGGAGATCGTTGCGGTGGATGAACGCGGCAACAGCGAGATCGTGGCGCGCGTACCGTTCGATTCGTTCCCGTTCTCCATCGACTGGCTGCCGGACGGCCGATTGGTGATGGCTTCGCTCAGCGGCCGTTGCTGGTGCGGGAGCGCAACGGCACCTGGAGCACGTATGCAGATACGGCACACCTCAACAAAGCCGGGTGGAACGAAATCGTCGTCGATGGCCGGGGCAACACCTATATCAACGGTACCGGCTTCGACGCTCGTAACGGCGATGCGTTTGCGCCTGGCATCATCGCGATGGTTACGCCGCAGGGCGTCGTCCGGCAGGTGGCGGACGACATCCACTTTCCGAACGGCATGGCGATAACGCCTGACAATTCCACGCTGGTGATCGCCGAGTCGTTTGCGAGGCGGCTGAGTGCTTTCGACATCGGCGCCGACGGAAGCCTCTCGAATCGGCGCGTCTGGGCCGATCTCGGCGACGGCGCGCCGGACGGCATCTGCTTCGATGCAGAAGGCGCCATCTGGTACGCCGATGTGCCGAACAAGCGTTGTGTATGCGTACGCGAGGGCGGCGAATGGCTGCAGAGCGTCGACGTGGACCGTGGCTGCTTCGCGTGCATGCTCGGCGGCGCCGATGGCAGGACGCTGTTCATCACGGCGGCGCGATGGCGCGGCTTCGAGCACATGACCGACGGATCCCGAACCGGTGTGCTGCTTTCGACTGCCGCACGCGCTCCGCACGCCGGGTGGCCGTAGTTCACGTCGGCGTCTGCGGATTCAGAGATCCTGGGCGCCGTCGGCCGCCTGCACGATATGCATCTCGTGTGTGCGAGTGAACTCGGTGAGGTTCTCGAACACGTTCTGCGCGGGTGTTGCCACCACCGCGTCCGCGACCTCGGCGAACAACTCCTGCAGCGGCTTGTGGACGTCGAGCAGCCATTGCGTGAGGGATTCGGGGGTGAACGCTGATGTGGGTTCGGGGAGCGGATCGGGTAACGAGGCAGAGTATTGGACGAACGTATCAAGAACCTCCCCCGGTGCTTCGTCGAGGTAGCGATTCAGCGACTGGGTGAGCTTGCTTTGCTCTGCCGCGAATGCGCTCTGGAGCAACGAAGTGCGTGTCCGATCGGACACATCGACGTGACCGAGGCGCTGTCCGATCGAATCGGAGTAGGCGATTGCGCGCGCCAACACCTCGCGCGCGGTTCGAAACGTATTGCGTTCGGTTCGAGTCATCGAAAGTCTCCGTGACCGTTGGTCGGCTAAGCCGGTGGAATGTTGTTGTTCATCCGGAAGAAGTTCGTCGGATCGTATTGGGTCTTCAGTTTCGCGAGCCGTTCGTAGTTCGGCCCGTACGCAGAACGGATGCGCGAGCGCGGATCGTCGGCGTCGAGGTGATTGATGTACACGCCACGGCTGAACGGCTCTACGGCGTTCCAGAACCTTCGCGCCCACGCGATGTGGCCTTCTGCGGCCGCCGGATCGGTCCATTGCGCGATGATGTCGAAATCCCAACACGGTTCGCGCAGACTGAATGCGGTCGCTGACGGATCCCTTCGGGTGCACTCGCCGTCGACCCGGAACAGCAGCACTGCACTCATCGGCGATGTCGTGGCCTCAGCGTGTTCGATGACGCGGTCGATCAGTTCGTCGCTGAGTTCGGCGAAGTAGCCGGATTTCCAGTATCGGTGCACGCCGAACGGATTGCCGGCGTCGAACAGCGTGTTCAGCACCGTGTACGGAATCGGTCCCATCATGTCGGCGATCGGCGCCGCGAAATTCCTGATTGGCGCGAGGCGGGCTTCGGCTTCGTTCATGTCGCCGAGCCACGCAGCTATGAGCGCGACGACGTGGTGACCGTCGGGCGTGTAGATGATGCCGGCGTTGATCGCGAGGTCGTCGGGACAATCGCGGCAGATTTCGCCATAGAACTTCAGCACGTCGCGCGCGGCTTCGAATGGCCACATGACCATGCCGCCGTACACGATCGGGGCGACCGGATGCAGTTGGAACTCGAACGACGTGACAACGCCGAAGTTGCCGCCGCCGCCACGCAGTGCCCACAGCAGGTCCGCATTCTGTTCCGCACTCGCGCGCACCAGGTTGCCGTCGGCCGTTACGACATCGGCCCCGATCAGGTTGTCGCACGTGTAGCCGTGTTTGCCCGCCAACCAGCCGAGCCCGCCGCCCAGCGTGAGCCCCGCTATGCCGGTGTGCGACACGACGCCGCCTGTGGTGGCGAGACCGAACGCTTGCGTCTCGTGATTGATGTCGGCCCATGTCACGCCCGGCTCTGCGCGTGCGGTGCGCTTGATCGGGTCGACGTGCACGCTCTTCATGCCGGAGCAATCGAGCATCAGACCGTTGTCGCACACGGCATTGCCCGCGACGTTGTGTCCGCCGCCGCGCACGGCCAGCGTCAGGTCGTGGCGACGCGCGAATCGAACGCCAGCGATCACGTCGGCCACACCTTTGCAGCGAACGATCAGCGCAGGGCGCTTGTCGACCATCTCGTTCCACACCTTGCGTGTGGTGTCGTATGCCGAGTCGCCGGGTTGCAGCAGGTCGCCGCGCAACGCGAGGCGGAATTCATCGACGACGGCTTTTTCGAGCATGCGAGCGACTCTTTGCAGGTTTGGTTGTGTGCGATGTTACGCGGGCGAGCGTATCCGTACACGCGCGCAGTAGACTCGTTGGAACTCAACCGGAGAACGCTCGCCATGCAGACCGGATTTCTCGACCGCAGCATCGAACACGGCGGAACGCGGTATCCCTATCAGGTGTACGTACCGTCGAGCTACGACGCGTCGGTTGCGTGCCCGGTCGTGTTGTTCCTGCATGGCGCCGGCGAGCGCGGCAACGACGGGCTGATTCAAACCGAAGTCGGCATCGGCACGGCGATCCGGCGCTATCCGCAGCGCTATCCTGCGATCGTCGTGATGCCGCAAGCGCCCCGCGACACGTTCTGGGGCGGCCCGCCGGGAGATGCAGCGATGGCCGCGCTCGATCGGACGTGCAAGGAGTTCAACACCGACGCGCGGCGCATCTACCTCACGGGCTTGTCGATGGGCGGCCACGGGAGCTGGATGCTGGCGTACCGCCATGTCGATCGCTTTGCGGCGGCGATCGTCGTTTGCGGTTTCGTGGGCGACCGTCCGAATCGCGCCTCCACGGTGCCGGCAGGCGAGGGTACGCCGCATCAA
>CAZLDA010000350.1:4720-4980 GCA_964557875.1 uncultured Pseudomonadales bacterium
GCCGATCTGGATCGTGCACGGCGAAGCGGACCCGCTGGTGCCGGTCAGCGAGTCGAGGTTGATGCACGAAGCGCTGCTCGCGGTGAACGGCAACGTACGCTACACCGAAGTGCCGGGCACGGATCACGACTCATGGACGTCGACTTATGCGTCGGAGTCGATCATCCGCTGGTTGTTCGAGCAGCGCAGGAAGTAGCGGGATCAGGCGCTGACGACCACGCCCATCCGCGCCGAGATCGCTTCTGCCTGATCGAGCCAGT
>CAZLDA010000351.1:0-4971 GCA_964557875.1 uncultured Pseudomonadales bacterium
CCGCGCTTGCCTCGCTTGACGGCCTACGCCTTCAACTGGGGTAACATGCAACGCTTCGGATTCAGCCCAATCGAAACAGGAGTTCCGCGATGCAAGACGTTTACATCATCGAAGCCGTGCGCAGCCCGATCGGCAAACGCGGCAAAGGCCTGGCCGGCCTGATGCCTGCCGATCTGCTCGGCGCCGTGCAACTCGCCGCGCTGAAGCGCAGCGGCCTCGACGGCAAACAGATCGGCCAGGTGATCGGCGGCTGTGTTTCGCAGGTGGGCGAACAGTCGTTCAACATCGCGCGGGTCGCGTGGTTGTCCGCCGGCCTTCCGCTCGAGGTCGCGTCCACGACCGTCGATTCGCAATGCGGGTCCAGCCAGCAGGCAACGTCGTTCGGCGCAGCGTTAGTCGGCGCGGGTCTCGAAGACATCGTCATGAGCTGCGGCGTGGAAATGATGACGCGTGTACCGCTCGGCTCGAACATGAAAGGCGGCGTGCCGATGGGGCCGAGCTACATGTCGCACTATCAACCCACGAGCCAGTTCATGGGCGCGGCGATGATCGCTGAGGAATATCAGATCACGCGCGAAGACACCGATGCATTCGGCCTTCGCAGCCAGCAACGCGCCATCGCCGCGTGGGACGCCGGCCACTTCGCGCGCGAAGTTGCACCCATCACCGCTCCGACGCTCGACAAAGAAGGCAAGCCGACCGGCGCAACACAAACCGTTTCGCGCGACGAAGGTCTGCGCGCAACCACGATGGAAGCGCTGCGCGCGCTCGAGCCGATCGCGGGCCAGAGCATTCATACGGCGGGCAGCAGCTCGCAGGTGTCCGACGGCGCGGCAGCGGTGATTCTCGCATCGGAAAAAGCCGTGAAATCGTTGGGCCTGAAGCCGCGCGCACGCATCGTTGCCACCACGCTCGTAGGCGTCGATCCGGTGACCATGTTGAAAGGTCCGATTCCCGCCACTGCAAAGGTGTTGGCGCAGTCCGGCCTGAAGATCGACGACATCGACACATTCGAAGTCAACGAAGCATTCGCGTCGGTCGTGCTCGCATGGCAGCGCGTACACAAACCCGATCCCGATCGCGTCAATCCGAATGGTGGCGCAATCGCCATCGGTCACCCCACCGGTTCCACTGGTGCGCGCTTGATCACCACCGCGTTGCACACGCTGGAACGCACGAAAGGTCGTTACGGGTTGATCTCGATGTGCTGCGGCGGCGGTCTCGGCACGGGCACGATCATCGAGCGGCTGTAACGTCGTGCCGGCGATCCGCGACGAACTGATCGAGCTGCGCGGCCTGCGCTTCTACTATCGCGACTGGGCGTCGGCAAAACCGAACGCTCCGACGTTGCTGTTGCTGCACGGCTACACGGGCCATGCGCGATCGTGGGACGCGTTCGCCGCAGCGATGTCGTCGCGGTATCGCGTGCTCGCGCTCGACCAGCGCGGGCACGGGGAAACGCAGTGGGCCGCCCCAACTGCGTATGACACGAGCGAGATGGTCGCGGACGTGGAAGCGTTCGTAAAAGCGTTGGGCCTGAACAACTTCGTGTTGCTCGGACTCTCGATGGGCGGCCTCGTCTCGATCGGTTATTCCGGCAAGCGCCCTGCGGCGCTTTCGAAACTGGTAATCGTCGACATTGCGCCGGAGATCGATGTCGACGGCTTGAAGCGGATCCAGGCCGGTGTCGTTCGCAGCGACGTGTTCGACTCCGTCGACGAAGCTTACGCGCGTGCGCGCGCCGACAACCCCATTCCGCCGGACGATCAACTGCGGCATCGCGTCGAGTACTCGCTGATGCGGCGCGACGACGGCAAGTTCACTTATCGGTACGACCGCGCGCTGCGCGATCCAGCGAATCCGCGCAAGGGAATTCCGCCGGAAGAAGGTTGGCGGTTGGTTGCGAACATCAACGTGCCGACGTTGCTGGTGCGCGGCGAAGTCAGCGACATCCTGTCGAAGCCCGTGGCGGCGCAAATGGCAAAAGCCATTCCGAACTGCCGTCTGGTCGAAGTGGCAGGTTCCGGCCACCCGGTGCCGCTCGACAAACCCGACGCATTTCTCGATGCGGTCGCAACGTTCCTGTAAGCGCGCCTGCTAACAATCACCTTGAGGCGCGAACGGTCGATCTGGTATCACGAGGTGACCGGTTCGCGCAGTACACCCTCGCGCACCAGTTCCTCGATACGAGTTTCCGCATAACCCAGTCCCCGCAGAATCTCCCTGCCGTGTTCGCCCAAGCCCGGCGCGCGACCCGCAGGCTTCTTGGCGACACCGTCGAGATGCAGCGGACTATCGATGGTTCGCAGCCCCGGCGAGCCTTCCACGTCGCGGAACACGCCGTTCGCGTTGAGCTGCGGGTCGTCGGGTAGTTCATCGATCTTTGCAATGACGCCGAACGTCACCGTGTGACGATCGAGCTGCGCCCGCCAATGCGCGAGCGGATTGCTCGCGAACACTCCGTCGAGTATCAACACCAACGACGGCGCATTGGCGCGACGCGATGGCAGGTCTTTGTAGCGTGGATCCGTCCGCAATTCAGGGCGACCAATCGCATCGGTGAAGCGCTCCCACTCCACCGCCTCCTGCACCATCGCAAGAAACAGGCCTCGGCCGTCTGCACACACGTAAGGGCACACCAGCGCATTCAGCGAACGCGTCCGCGGCGGAACCGCATATGTCGAGCCGCCGCACAACGCCGCCTGCAGCAGAATCGAATTCGCCCACGCGCCGTTCGCGAGCAACGACGAACGCACACGTCTGCCCTTGCCGGTTCGTTCGCGATCGAACAATGCGAGCGCGATTGCGCCGAACAGCGCGATCGAACTCGGATGATCGCCCATCGCCGCGGTGGCCAGCGGAAAGTCCGCACCGTGCGGACGGATCGCGTCCATCAAACCCGACCGCGCCCACCACGCTGTTGCGTCGTAGCCGGGCTTCTCCGCCTCCGCACCCTGATCGCCATAGCCCGTTGCGTGCGCATAGATCAGCCGCGGGTTCAACGCGGCCACGTCTTCGTAACGCATGCCGAGCTTTTCGAGCACCGACGGATGCAGGTTCGTGATGAACACATCGGCGCCGCGCACGAGATCGACCGCGATGTCGTGACCCGCTTTGCTGCGCACGTCGAGTGCGATCGACTTCTTGCCGCGCGCAGTGAGGATCCAGCAGTAGTTGTCGGCGCACTCGGGTAGCGGTTTCAGCTGCGGCAGGTGTCGATAAGCATCGCCGATCTGCGGATGCTCGATGTGCACGACATCGGCACCGAAGTCGCCGAGGACGGTGCCAGCCGCCGGACCGAACACGAATGTCGCGAGTTCGACCACTTTGATGCCGTCGAGCAGGTATCTATCAGTCACGCGTTCTCTCCCCGTTGCTTGGCTTCCCGGCGGAATTCTCGGCGAGAACACGCCGCGGTGGCATCCCCGTTCAAACGAACGGCTTGACACAACCGTAAGCATCGACTTACGGTAAGCCATGGCTGACCAATACCCCGCATTCAAAGCACTCGCGGACGCGACCCGCCGCGAAGTTTTCGAACGGCTCGCCGCTGGACCGAAAGCGGTGGGCGAACTCGCCGATGAGTTGCCGGTGACGCGCCCCGCCGTTTCGCAACATCTCAAGGCGCTGAAGTCCGCAGGTCTCGTAACTGAGCGTCGCGAAGGAACACGGCGCGTCTATCAGATCGATCCCGCCGGACTCGGGCAGATGCGTGCGTGGCTCGACCAGTTCTGGGATACCGCCCTCAACGCCTTTCACGCCGAAGTGGTCCGAACGGCCAAACTCGAGGCGAAGCACGAACGAAGGAGCAAGAAGAAGTGAACCGCACCATTCAACCCGCGCCGGTCCGCAAGGTACTCACCGTGCCCGCCACGCCGCAGCGCGCATTCGAAGTGTTCACGGCCGGGTTCGATCGTTGGTGGCCACGCTCGCACACGATCGGCAAGTCGGCGCTACAAGAGGTGGTACTGGAACCGCGCGTGGGCGGACGCTGGTACGGTATCGACGACGACGGCACCGAAACCGAATGGGGTGACGTGCTGGTGTGGGAACCGCCGGGTCGTCTCGTGCTCGCATGGCGGATCGGTGCGGATTGGCAGTACCACGCCGACTTACTCACCGAAATCGAAGTCACGTTCACCGCACAAAGCGGCGGCGCGACGCGAGTCGACTTCGAACACCGCCTGCTCGAACGGATGGGCGACGCCGCCGCTTCGGTGCGCGATTCCATCGACGGTCCCGGCGGCTGGACCTCGATCCTGCAGAACTATGCCGACGTCGTTCGCGCGGGCTGATCATCGAACTCACGACAGGAGAAAGACATGGAACCGATCATCGTTCACGGCGTTCCCGGCAGCCCTTACGTCCGCATGCCGCTGCTCGCATGCGAGGAGAAAGGTGCACCGTATCGACTAGCCGCCATGCCATTCGGCACGACAAAAACGCCGGAACACCTCGCGCGTCATCCGTTCGGCCGCATACCGGTCATCGAACACGATGGATTCTGGCTGTACGAGTCCGACGCCATCATTCGTTACATCGATCAGGTGTTTCCGGGTCCATCGCTGACCCCGTCCGATCCGAAGAAGCAGGCGCGCATGAACCAGGTGATGGGCATCGTCGACTGTTATGTCGCACCACCCGTGCTCGGCATCGGCTTCAATCGCATCGTCGCGCCGATGTTCGGCTTACCGGTAGACGAAGAGACGATCGCCAAAGGTGTGGAACCCGCGACGGTCTGCGTTCGCGCCCTCGAGAAACTGTTGGGCGATCAGACGTACATGACGGGCGATTCGGTGTCGCTGGCCGACCTGATGCTGATTGCGCATCTCGACATGTTCCCGGCCACGCCGGAGGGCGCGAAGATCATGAAAGGATCGTCGCTGCTCGGCTGGATCGATCGGATGCGCGCACGTCCGAGCGTTCAGGCGACGGATATGCAGAAGCTGATGGGGGCCGCTCGCAAGGCTT
>CAZLDA010000352.1:0-4949 GCA_964557875.1 uncultured Pseudomonadales bacterium
CGTTCGCGATGTCTTCCGGCTGACCCGCACGTGGGTACGGCTGACCCTGTGCCAGCATCGCTTCCACGGCAGCCTTGTTACCTCCAGCGAATCCATAAAGGATCGGAGTGGAGATGCCGCCCGGCGCGATGCAGTTCACGCGGATGCGATCGCATGCGAACTCGAGCGCGGCGGAGCGGGTGAGGTTCACCACGCCGGCTTTCGCCGCGCTGTAGGCGTGCAAATTCGGATAGCCGTCGATGCCGGCGATGGACGCGGTGGAGATGATCGAGCCGCC
Source organism: uncultured Pseudomonadales bacterium (assembly GCA_964557875.1). Classification (GTDB taxonomy): domain Bacteria; phylum Pseudomonadota; class Gammaproteobacteria; order Pseudomonadales; family Azotimanducaceae; genus DATJGR01. Next base: position 278 of record CAZLDA010000352.1, read on the forward strand.
GCCCGCTTCGCGCATCGGCTTCACGGCGTACTTCATACCCAGGAACACGCCGCGCAGACACACCGCTTGAGTGCGGTCACAGTCCTCCACCGAGATTCCTTCCAACGGCCCCACTGCGCCGCCGATGCCGGCGTTGTTGAAGATGATGTCGAGCCGGCCGAATTCTTTCACCGCACGCGTAACGAGCGCCGCCACATCTGCTTCCTGCGACACATCGGTGCGCTGAAACAACGCCTTGTTGCCGCTTTCGGATGCGAGCTTCGCCACTTCTTCGCCCGAAGTCGCATTCAGATCGGCGAGTACAACGTTTGCACCATGGCGCGCGAAGAGAATGGAAGCGGCGCGGCCCATGCCGCTGGCGCCGCCGGTGATGATCGCAACTTTGCCGGTGAGGTCGTACATCACAGCACGCCCTCCCATGCAGCGCGTTCCGCATCGAAGGGCGCGCGCTCCTGTGCACTCTCGCGGCCGAAGATCATGGTGGCGCGTTGCTTCGCATCGTACGCAGACCATTCGCCGATACCGGCGTGTGCCGGATTGCCGCCGCGCGTGAACGCAAGCCACGAGTCCATCATGTGATGCGACAGCTGTTCCACCACCGGTCCGGTGCCGGCGAATTTGTCCTGCGTAGGCGCTGTCAGCGTGCCAAACATGAACGGCAGCTCCAGCGCATGGCACGCGCCCAGCGAACCACGCCGCGCCGGCGACTCGTACACGAACAGATACATGAATGTATTCGGTTGATGCGGCCGCTGCGCTTCGGCGAGGCGAATCGACGGAATGCGGAACATCTCGTCACCCTGAATGGCGTCCAGCAGATCGAGATTGCCGGCCGGCAGCCGCATCGCTTCGCGCGACGCGCGATACGCGCTGACGAGATCGCTCGCCCGCGAGGCGGTCTTCTTGGGCAGCAACCGGGCGACGCGTTCAATCAGCTTGCCTTCGTCGATCGGTTCGCGCGGCGCCACGGCATTGAACAGCTTCGCTTCGTCGCGGTTGCTGCCGATGACGATTTCGACATTGCGCGCGGCGCCTTCGGCGACCGCCGCCAGCGGATTCACCGGAACAGTCCTGCCGTCCACGATCGGCGCGAACGCAAGCGTGGTGCCGGTGGCGCTCACCGCGAGTTGCGCCTTCAACAGGGCTTCAGCCGGTACATCGAGGATCTTCCTCGCCTGCGATTCGGCAATGCCGAGTTGTTCCAGCACGCGCGCCGCAAGCTTGGTGCCCGTTTCGACCGTGCCGATGTTGTTCGCCGCGCCGCTCTGCAGAATCGCGCGCTTGAACAAGCCGCGCGCCGCGGGCATCGCAAGCAACGTGGCGCACGCCATCGAGCCGGCCGATTCACCGGCGATGGTGACGTTGTTCGGATCGCCGCCGAATGCGGCGATGTTGTCGCGCACCCATTCGAGCGCGGCAATCTGGTCGAGTTGCCCCGCGTTCGCGGTGGCGCCCCAGCTTTCGCCGCCGTGCCCGCCCAGATACAGATACCCGAGCGCGCCGAGGCGGTAGTGGATCGTCACCACCACGATGTCGCCGCGCGTGGCCAGCAACTTGCCGTCGTACAACTCTTCCGACCCGGAGCCCAGCGTGAAGCCGCCGCCGTGAATCCAGAAGAACACCGGCCGCCTCGCGCCGTCCGCCGCCGGCGTGTAGACGTTCAGGAACAGACAGTCTTCGTCGCGCGGTCCGCTGGCGGCTGTGCCGGGCATCGGACTGGTACCCTGAATCGCCGACTTGCCGAACGTGGTTGCCGCGCGCACGCCGGTCCACGACGAGGCCGGTGCAGGCGCGCAGAACCGCCGCGCGCCGATCGGCGCTGCAGCAAACGGAATGCCTAGAAATGCCTGGTGACGGTCGAACCGCATCCCCTCGATGCGGCCGTTAGTGGTGGTGACCTGTACGGCTGATGTTGGCATGCTCTTTCCCCTCGAGATGAAGCTCGATTAGAGCAGACCACTTGGGTGAGGTCCAAGCGTGAATCGCCTCAGCGACGGGGAAACGGCTCCCGCCAGGCTTCGATCTCGTTCAACCGGTCGAGCCAGCGCTGCACCACCGGGAACTCGGCGAGCGGCATAGCCGCCTGTTCGGCATAGGGCAGCGTGATAGCCACGGAAAAGTCCGCCACCGTGATGCCGTCGCCCACCAGCCACGTCCGTTTCGCGAGGTGCTCGCTCAGCACGGCCGCGTATCGGCGGAATTCGCTCTGCGCTTCCGTTACGACCGCTGCATCCGGTGCGCCGATGCCGAAGCGACGCTTCACGATGTTCTCGAAGTACAGCGCCCCTCCGTGACGATACAGATGCTGCGCGTTCCAGCTGAACCAGCGAATGATGTCGATCTGCCGCAGGTCGTTCGGCCACAAGTCCGAGTTCGCCTTCTTCGCGAGATAGCAGATCACCGCGTCGGCTTCCCAAACCACCTGTTCGCCGTCGATGAGCGTTGGCACCTTGCCGTTCGCGTTCAGTGCGAGGTATTCGGGCTTCTGCTGATCGCCCTTCAGCAGGTCGAGGTATATGAACTCCACCGGCGATTGCAGATAGCGCGCCACCGCGCACGCCTTTCGTGAGGAGAGAATGTCCGAGTAGTACAGCTGCATGGTGCACCTCAACCGTAAGTGGGGCGTTGCGGCCAGCCGGCGGGAGAATCTTCGAACGCCTGCTGACGACCGTATGGAGTGGTGTCGAGCAACGCGAACGAGTTGCTCAGCCCTTCAACGCCGCGCGCATACGTGGAATAGCTGTGGAACACGCTGTCGTCCACGCGGAAGAACACGCTGAGTCCCTGGCTTTCGCCCGGCCCGAAGCGCGTTTCGCCGAGCTGCTGCAGCTCCGCCCTGGTGCGGAAGTTGTGTTCGAACGGCGCCACGGTTTCGTCGAACGTCACGTGGAAATCGTAGTTGAAGCGGCTGCCGAACGACGAATACCACGGCAACGTCCAGCCGCGCTCTGCCTTGTATCGCTCGAGCTTCGCGCTGGGCGCGCGCGAGATGAGCGCGAACTTCGTGTCGCGCCCGTCGAGGTACGCGAGATTGCCGATCGCGTTGACGAATCCGGTGCAACTGGGGCAACCGTCTTCCCACGCCGGATCGAACATGAAGTGGTACACGACGAGTTGCCGGCGTCCGTCGAACAGTTCGAGCAGCGTCTTGTCGCCGTCGGGCGAGCCGAACACGTAAGGCTTGTCGATGCGCACCATCGGCAAGCGGCGGCGTTTCGCGTTCACCGCATCGCGATGGCGCGTGAGTGCTTTTTCTTCGGCGAGCAGCTCCTTGCGGGCCGCGAGCCACGCGTCGTAAGAGGCGATCGGCGGGTGAGCGATGGTCTCGGTCATGGCGTACTCCAGAGGTTCGGTTTCGTAACCCAAGACGTTCGATGCTGTGCCATTTCGACACCGCACGGCCAGTCAGCTACAGCGCTTTGATGTACCGGCGAATACCCGGCGAACCGGTGGCCGCCTCGAATTCCGCCGAACGTCGATCGCCGGCGTGCTGGAAGCCTGCGCTCGCGTACGCCCGTTCGGCCGGATCGTTGCCGATCAGAAACGTGATTTGCGCTTCACGCATGCCCAGGCGGTTGCCTTCGGGCAGCACGTGCCGAATGAGAGCACCGGCCAAACCGCGTTTGCGATAGCGGGGCAGGGTGGCGATGTTCTCGATCGTCCATGCGGCCTCGTGCGGCTCGAACGTGCAGGTGAAGATGTAACCGCCGCGCGCCCATACGGCGGCCGCTTCGCTTTTGCTTTCACCCACGCGTTCGAACGCTTCCTCGATGGCGGCGCTGGAAACCACGTACGGTTCTGCGCCGTGAAAGGCGCAGAGCGCAGCCGCCGGCGCGCCATCCACTTCAGCGATGTGAAAGCGCGAGTAGTGCCACCACGAACGCGCCTGTGTAACGGCTAGAGCGCGCAGGAAGGCGAGGCACTCGGGTTCCGGGAGGTTCAATGCGATGTCGAACCAGCCGCGCGCGAGATGCGAACGTGCCGCCGTGAGCATCACCCAAGCCAGAAACGCTGCGTCGCCGGGTTCCGCGGGGCGGATGTGCTCGGTCATGTCAGCTGCGTTCCTCCGCGTTAAACGGATACGACTTCACCACCGGCATGTTCATTCTGCGCAGGAACGCATCGAACCGAGGGTCGCCGCACAGGTTCTTGAACAGCGGTTCCCCAACGATTTCGAGCAGCCCGGAGTTCTTCTGCTCGTACGCCTTTTCGAGCCATTCGAACGCGCGATCGAGATCGCCGCGAATGGCATACGTCTGCGCGATCGAAAACGCATTGATGTCGCCGAACTGCGCGATGGCTTCTTTGAGCGCCGCATCCGCTTCCTCCTCGCGTCCCTGCAGCCAGTAAATGTTCGGCCGATAGTATTGAAGGATCGTGGGATCGGTTTCCTGCGCCAGCGCGGCGGCGGCAGCTTCGATGTCGCCCTTCTGCAGCGGAATTCGTGCCGCGTACATGCGTGTCCATTGAAAGCTCGGCTGCACCTCGGCGAGCCTTCGATATGTGGCCGCCGCCTCGTCGAGGCGACCTGCGCCGTAGTACGTATTCGCAAGCGTCCACAGCAGCCACGACGACAAGGGATCGCGCTTCAGCCCGGTTTGAATCAGCTTCTCCGCTTCGTTCCAGCGCCCCAGCGCATTCTCGTTAACAGCTGCAAGCTGCAGAGTGACGG
>CAZLDA010000353.1:0-4945 GCA_964557875.1 uncultured Pseudomonadales bacterium
GCTTCGCCTTCGACGGCACACCGATGACATCGGTCGTTCCGTTCGTCGCGGAACTGGTGTTCGTAGCAATACTGTTGTTCGGCGCGTTCCAGCTGCGTATGGAGAAACGGCAATGACACTCGGTTTCTCCAACGAAAAGCTCGGCAACATCCAGGCGTTCGTAAAGTCGTATGTCGACGACGGCAAGCTGCCCGGCTATCTCTGCCTCGTGTCGCGATATGGCGAGCAAGCCCATTTCGTTGCATACGGCAAGCGCGACGTGGAACGCGGCACACCGGTCTCGCGCGACACGGTGTTCCGCATCTACTCGATGACCAAGCCGATCACCAGCGTCGCTTTGATGATGCTGTACGAAAAAGGCGCCTTCCAACTCGACGACCCCGTCGCGAAGTACATTCCACAGTGGCGCGACCTCAAGGTATTCGCCGGCGGCGACGAGAAGTCGTTCTCGGTGAAGGCACCCGATCGACCGATGCAGGTGAAAGATCTCCTCACCCATTGCTCCGGGCTGACCTACGGTTTTCTCGGCACGCATCCCGTCGATGCGATGTATCGCGCCGCAAAGATCGGCGACGGCTCGAAGGGCGCGACACTGTCCAAAATGATCGACGACCTGGCGCGAATTCCGCTGCAGTTTTCGCCGGGTACGCAATGGAATTACAGCGTGTCCACCGACGTGCTCGGTTACCTGGTGCAGGTGCTGGCCGATCAGGACTTCGACGCATTCGTGACCGAGAAAATCACGCGGCCGCTGGGTATGGACGACACCGCATTCTTCGTGGCCCCGAAGAATCACGACAGATTCGCCGCGTGCTACGACCGCGTCGCTGCAACGAACTCGCTCAAGCTGCAGGACGATCCGAAGAAGAGCCCTTATCTGTCGCGCCCAACATTCTTCTCAGGGGGCGGTGGACTGGTGTCCACCATCGACGACTACCACACGTTCGCGCGCATGCTGCTCGGCAGAGGATCAACCAACGACGTGCGAATCCTCGGCCGCAAAACCGTCGAGTACATGACGTTGAACCACTTGCCGGGCAACAAGGATCTCGCTGCGATGGGGCAGCCGATCTTCAGCGAAACGCCATACGACGGCATCGGCTTCGGTCTCGGCTTCTCGGTGATTCTCGATCCAGCCACCGCAAACGTGCTCGATTCACCGGGCGAGTTCGCCTGGGGTGGCGCGGCGAGCACGTATTTCTGGATCGATCCGGTGGAGGAGCTGATCGTGATTTTCATGACTCAGCTCTTGCCTTCGTCGTCGTATCCGATCCGAAGGCAGTTGAAGGCGCTGGTGTATCAGGCGTTGGTTGATTGATGGATGGCGACAGGCGGCTTCGGACCCACGGTTCAATCTAAGCGATGGTGCGGGTCTGCGGGTAAGTACCCGCCGTTACGGTCCCTTCGCCGGAGACCATGACCTGTGCAACGCTCTCCTCGATTCCGCCGCCGAAGACCCACACTCCAGCTGCCTTCGCTTCCCGCACGACGGCGTGTGAGGCCGCCGAGACAGCCGGCAGATCCTCTTTGGGGAAGGTCATCGCGCCACTTGGAAAGGAAATCAGATACTTGGTCATTGCAAACCTTCGTCATTCGCACGCTTGTTCAGCTCGACCCGGCCAAGCCAGGTTTACGCGTTCAATTCGAGCTTCACGCAATCGGCGCCGCACGCATCCGGCGCAGCTGGTTCGCTCGACGGGGCCGGACGATGCAGAACAGCCCGCGTCGGCCTGATGCGTAGAGAATCCTCCGCCACGAACGCCTGCCCATCGACTATCAGCGAGTAGTCCGTTGCGGATTCCGGCGGCCAGACCAAGGAAACCGCGGGTCGCCCCGACGCGTTCTCGCGGCTGCGTCGACCAATGCTGCTGACGATCAGCTCGTCACCTCGAAGCACTGCAGCTACTGCCACCGCATGCGGCGAGTTGTTGGCGTTGGTCGTCATCAGGTAGGCGAAGCGGTATCGGGCGATGGTGTTTTTCAGATTCGGCAAATCGACGGTGACACTCATGTTCACTCCTCTTTGCGTCTATCGCGACCGGGTCCCACGATCCCATCTGCGATCAGAGCATCGATCTCCGCGTCCGCCAGCCCAAGCTCACCCAACAGCTGGCGGCTATGTTCCCCGAGGGTCGGGGCGCGAGATGGAGTACGCTGCGCTTCGTCGTGAATGCGGAAGGGCGACGCCAACGTTCTGTCGAAACCCGGTTCGACCGAATCCGTCCCCACAACCAAACCGTTGGCGAGCAGCTGCGGATCGGCTATCACGTCCGCAACCCGCGCGACGACGCTGAACGTGATGTCGTTTGCCTTCAATGCAGCATCCGCCTCGTCGATCGTCATCGCAGCGAAGCCCGCCTTGATGAGCGCGCGCAGTTCGTGGCGATACTTGAGTGCTGCGCGGATGTCCGAGAAGCGCGGATCGGTGGCCCACTCGGGATGCCCTAGCGCTTTCGCGAGCCGCGGCCACTCCTGCTTCGGCACTGCGAGTGCGAGCATCAGGTGACGCCCGTCGCCGGTACCGTAGATATTGCTGAACGGGTTCGACCAGCCCTCTTCGTCACGCCGCTCGGTGGCGTCGAAACCGGCAAGCACACCCGCGAGCGTCAAACCGTTGGCCCATGCTCCCGTGACCGCGAGCGATGTCGATATCATCGCGCCTTCACCGGTCTGCTGGCGCCGATACAACGCCATCATGATTCCGCCGAACAACGTCATTGCGGTTGCGTGATCCCCAACGCCGCCGGCAGGGGGCGCGGGCGGAATGTCCTTGTCGTGCATCACGTCGAGAATGCCGGTGCGCGCGAACCAGCCGGTGATGTCGAAGGCGCGACGCGCCGACTCTTCCCCTTCCAGTCCATAACCGGAAATCTGCGCATAGATCAGTCGGGGATTCCTTCGTCGCAACGTCTCGTACGACAGGTCGTATCGCTGCAACTGATCGGCACGCATGTTGAACAGCACCACGTCGGCGGTATCGGCGAGACGCAGCAGCACTTCACGCCCCGCGCCTTTCGTGAAATCGAGCGCCAGACTGCGTTTGTTTCGACTCGTGAGTTGCCACGTGTAATCGATCGGATATGTGCCGGATATCCTGCGATGTCCATCGCCGTACAACGGTTCGACCTTGATCACGTCCGCGCCGTAGTCGGACATGATCGTCGCGGCGCACGGTCCTGCCAGAAACGACGCGGCGTCGATGACGCGGATGCCTTGTAGTGTCGGTGTCATGAAAACCTCCGTCAGTCGGCGATGGCCGCGAACACGAGATCAGCGAGTCGTTGATGTCGCTCGGTGGAGCGTGATTCTTCCATCAGTCCGGTCGAAAGGAACGCGTAGCTCAGCTCGCGCGCCGGATCGACGAAGAAGGTGGTCGATCCTGCGCCCACACCGCCGAACGTGCGCGGTGTGGCGAGCGAACCGAACGGCGTCGGATGGAATCCCTTACCACGCAGGAAGAAGCCGAGGCCGAGATACGCCGGGAACACCGGCCAGCCGCGCGCCTCCACCGCGTAGTCCCAGATGTCGTTCGGCATCCTGCCGGTGTGATTGCGCGTGGCGAGGTCGAGCGTTGGGCCCGAAAGAACACGCGCGCCGTCGAGTTCGCCGCCGTTGCGCAACATCTCGGCGAAGCGGGCGAAGTCGGCAATCGTAGTGACGTAACCGCCCGCCGGAATTTCCACGTCGGGGCGCAGGATGTTGCCCATGGATTCGAGCATGTCGGGATTCAGCAACCCCGGCGCACGGTCGCGTACAACGACCGGACACAGGCGCGGCTTCAACTCGTCGGGCAACCCGAGTGCGGTCGAGTTCATTCGCAACGGTTCGAAGACTTCGTGCTTCACGATGTCGCGAAACGGACGCGTTCCGCCGTCGACACGCCGCACCATCTCTGCCATCACGGCGTGCGCGGGCGTGATCGAGTAGCGCACACGCGAACCCGGTACGGATTCCGGCGGCGTCTGGCACATGGCTGCGACGAACGCCTGCAGATTGCCCATGTTCTCGGGCAGCATCGGCGGCGGCATGGACGCAATGCCGCTGGTGTGAGTGAGCAGTTGCGCCAGCGTGATGCGCCGCTTGCCGTTCGCCGCGAAGTCCGGGATCACTTCGGCCACCGGCTGATGCAACTGCAGCAACCCTTTCTCGATGTACCGAAGCACGGTTACCGCAGTGAACTGCTTGCCCGACGAGAACGTGACGAACACGGCATCGGGCGAGAGCTTCGTACGCTGACCGCGATGCGCATACCCCTGCACTATGTCGAGCACGAGACGACCGCGACGATGCACGCGCAACGCGGCGCCGTCATAGCGATTGGCCGCGATATCAGCCGCAATCGCCTCTTCCACTTTGCGCAAGCGCGCGCTGTCCAACCCCAACGAATCCAGTTCTTTCACCTCGATCTCCCCGCGACGGACCTCCGCGTATACTGCCGCAGCAGGGGAGAATCAGCATGCAGGATTTCGAAGGGAAGGTAGCTTTCATCACGGGCGCTGCGAGCGGCATCGGGCTGGGCATCGGATACGCGCTGGCCGAGGCCGGTATGAAAGTGATGCTCGCCGATATCGAAGAAGCGGCGCTCGAAAAGGCGGCACGCGACGTACGTGCGACGAACGCGACCGTCGAGACGGTGGTATGCGACGTGTCCGACGCGCGGTCGATGGTCGCGGCCGCAGACGCCACGATTGCAGCGTTCGGCAAGGTGCACGTGTTGTGCAACAACGCGGGCGTCAGCAGCGGCGGACTCGTCGAAGAACTCGACGACGGCGACTGGAACTGGGTGATCGGTGTGAATTACCTCGGCGTTCTGCACGGATGCCGGGCATTCCTGCCGCACATCAAACGGCAGGGCGAAGGCGGCCACATCGTCAACACGTCGTCGATGGCGGGCCTGCTCGGCGCCATGCCGGGCTGGGGGCCGTACAACTCGACGAAGTTCGCC
>CAZLDA010000354.1:0-4930 GCA_964557875.1 uncultured Pseudomonadales bacterium
GATCTCGCCGGCAGCCTGGTGAAGCGCGACCCCGAACACATCGGCATCCGCCGGCTGTGGCGCGAGATTCGTACGTGGCTCGACGACAACTATCGAGATCGCGTGCTGATTTCCGAATGGGGCAATCCTGAAATCGCCATCGATGCGGGATTTCACGCCGACTTCATGCAACACGTCGGCGTTTCCGGATACGACGCATTGCTGCTTGGTCCGGAGTCGTTTCCGAAAAGCCGCAACGCACCGTACTTCGACAGCGCCGGCCGCGGCGACTTCCGGCGCTTCTGGACCGCGTTCGACTTTCAGCAACAGCGCGTGGCGGGCCGCGGCTTGATCAGCCTGCCATCGTCCAACCACGACTTCGTGCGCGCACGGTACGGCCGCGAATCCGACGACTTGAAGGTGCTGTTCACGTTCCTGCTGACCTGGCCGCACCTGCCGTGCATCTACTACGGCGACGAAATCGGCATGCGATACCTGTCGGGCCTGACGAGCAAGGAAGGGGGCTTCGAACGCACCGGTTCGCGTACGCCGATGCAGTGGGACGGTTCGCCGCTTGCAGGATTCTCGACGAACCCGAACGCCACGCCGTATCTGCCGATCGATCCGCTTGCTGATCGCCCGACGGTCGCGGCACAGCGGGCCGATCGCGACTCGTTGTGGCACCACATCGAACGGCTCATTTACCTGCGCGTAACCGAATCCGACCTGGCGGCCGACGCACCGCTCGTGGTGCTGAACGAAACCTCACGCGGCTATCCGCTCGTATACCGCCGCGGCGCCTCGCTGATCGTCGCCATCAACCCCGGCCTCGACAGCCACACAATCGCGTTGCCGCCTTTGGGCGACGCTGCCGCCGTTCTATCGCACCGCTGCCAGGCGACCCACTCGGCGAATGGTTGGGCATTACGCATCGGCGCACGCGGCTACGGGATATTTGCTGTTCGGTAGGCGCGAATTCTTGGAGCGGGTGGGTGACTGCTGATCGATGCGAAGGGGACGCTCTAGCCATCCCTGGTCGCTTAATCGCCGCCATCCATGGCGGCTCATACCCCTTCGCACCGATCAGCCGCCACCTTCCAGTCATCGAGGTCGCGCCTCCGCTCCTGGGAGTTTGAGAAAAAGAACGCGCGCTGCGCGCGCGTTCTGCACCAACGCGCTTTAGCGCGTTGGTGTTTCTTCAGAAGCTGGCGATGGAGTCGGACCTAGGCGGGCGTGGGGGCATGTCGGTGAGGACCATGTGGCGCCATGGATGGCGCCGATTGAGCGACCACGGACGGCTAGAGCGTGACCGAACCGACATGCCCCCATGTCCGCCGTTACTCGAAGCTCTATCCCAACAACAAATCTGTGCAAAAACGTGAACCTGCCCGAAATTCGGCTGCTCCCAGCCCGGAAATGACGTCGCGCGTGGCTATAATGCGCGCGGCTTCATGGACGGCCACCAATTGCTGGAATCACTTCTGACGGCGCGCGCACTGAGTTGCGAGAGGGACGGACGCGTGTTGTTCAACGGTCTCGATCTCGACATTCGCCCCGGCGACGTCATCGAACTCACCGGTCCGAACGGCAGCGGCAAAACCACGTTGCTGCGTTGCCTGGCCGGGCTCACCGGTGACTTCGAGGGTCAGGTCGACCATCGAGGCAGCTTCAGCTACGTAGGACACCGCGGCGGGCTCAATCTGCAACTGACGCCGCTGCAGAACTTGCGCTGGTCTGCTGCGATCGAAGGAACGGATGCATCGAACGAATCGTTATCGTCGCTGCTCGACGGTGTGGGGCTTGCGGGTTACGAGCTCACGCCGTGTCAGCAGCTCTCGGCGGGGCAGCAACGCCGCGCGGCACTTGCACGGCTCGGTTTCGGTAATGCGGAGTTGTGGCTGCTCGATGAACCGCTCACCGCACTCGATGAGGCAGGCTGCGCGCTGGTGCGCGACCTTCTCGCGCGGCATCGCGCCCGCGGAGGTGCTGCATTGTGTGCCACGCACCAGTCATTGGGTCTCGAGAAGACGTTGCAGCATGTACTCGGACGTGCCGCGTGACGCAGGCGACCTTCCCCCGCGCGCCGTCGGTCGGCCGCGCGTTCACCGCGCAGTTGCAACGCGACCTGACCATCGCGTTCCGTTCGCGCAGCGAGTTGATCAATCCGCTGATGTTCTACGTGATGGGTATTTCGATGTTCCCGCTGGGCGTCGGGCCCGGCGCGGAACGGCTCGCGGAAATTGCGCCGGGCGTGTTGTGGGTGCTGGCGTTGCTGTCGACGCTGCTCTCACTCGACTCGCTGTTCCGGCGCGACTTCGACGACGGCACGCTGGAGCAGCTCGTGCTGAATGTCGATCCGTTGTTCGTCGGTGTATTGGCGAAAGTGCTGGCGCATTGGCTGGTGATCGGCCTGCCGCTGACGCTGTTGTCGCCGCTGGCTGCATTGATGCTGTTCCTGCCGGCAGCCGCGGTTCCCACGCTGGTGCTGTCGCTTCTGCTCGGCACACCGATTTTGAGCCTGCTCGGCGCGGTGGGTGCGGCGCTTACGGTTGGGCTGAAGCGCGGTGGGTTGTTGCTGACGCTGATCATTCTGCCGCTGTACGTGCCGGTGTTGATCTTCGGCGCCGGCGCAGTGACCGCGGTGATCGACGGAGTGGACGCGGCGGCGCAGCTCGCATGGCTGGCGGCGATTCTCGCACTGACGTTGACGCTAACCCCCTTTGCAGCGGCGTTGGCCCTGCGGGTCGGGCTGGAGTAATGCGATGAATGCACCGAAGACCTCTGCACTGAAGACTTTGTGGCATCGGCTTGGATCGCCGCGCTGGTTCTACGAAATCAGCGGACCCTGGGCGGTGGGCGCACTCATCATCGGCTTGATCGGCATCGCCGTAGGCCTCGTGTGGGGGCTGGCGATCGCGCCGCCCGATTATCTGCAGGGCAACAGCTTCCGCATCATGTACCTGCACGTGCCGTTCGCGATCCTGTCGCAGTCCTGCTACATCACGATGGGTCTCGCCGGTGCCGTGCTGTTGATCTGGCGCATGAAGCTGGCGGACATGGTGGTGGCGGCCGCGGCGCCCATCGGTGTGGTGTTCTGTTCGGTTGCATTGCTAACGGGCTCGATATGGGGACGCCCTACGTGGGGTACGTGGTGGGTGTGGGATGCGCGCACTACGTCGACGCTGGTGTTGCTGTTCCTCTATTTCGGGGTCATCGCATTGCGTCAGGCGATTCCGCGCGAAGAAACGGCCGGCCGCGCAGCAGCGATTCTCGCCGTGGTCGGGGTCATCGACATTCCGATCATCAAGTATTCGGTCGACTGGTGGCTGACGTTGCATCAGACGTCGACGTTCAAGCTGACATCGGCGCCGTCGATGCCGCCCGAAATGTACATACCGCTGCTCATCGGTGTGCTCGGCTTCTATGCGTTCTTCTTCGGTGTGCTGCTGTTCGCCGTCGGCAACGAAGTGCTCGTGCGTGAACGGCGCACGCAGTGGGTCGGCGATCTCGTGCGGAGCCGGGCAGCGTGAGCTTCGATAGCTGGCAGGATTTTCTGTACATGGGCGGGCACTATCCGTTCGTGTGGAGTTCATACGCGATCGGTGTACTCGGAATCGTGATCACGCTGGTGCGGCCATTGCGCGCGCGGCGGCGTTTTTTTGCAGAGCAGGCACAGCAGTTGCGCCGACAATCCAGCAGCCCATCGAACAACCATACGAGCTACCCATCGAAGAATGCGGAGAAGGCCGATGCATCCCGTTCGGCGTAAGCGGCTGATTGCGGTCGTGTTTCTGCTCGCGGGTGTCGCGGTGACGGTGATGCTCGTCATGCGCGCGCTGAACGAGAACATCAACCTGTTCTATCCGCCCGGTGAAGTGGTCTCGGGTAAGGCTCCCGTCGGACAACGCATCCGGGCGGGCGGCATGGTCAAGGACGGCAGCGTGCAACGCGCAGCCGACAGCATGGAAGTGCATTTCGTCGTCAGCGATCTGCAGGGTTCCGATTTCACCGTCGTATACACCGGCATCCTTCCGGATCTGTTTCGCGAGGGCCAAGGCGTGCTGGCAACCGGGCGCCTCGGAGCCGACGGTGTATTCAGGGCCGAGGAGGTGCTGGCGAAGCACGATGAGAACTACATGCCGCCGGAACTGAAAGGGATGCACAAAGAAACATGATTCCCGAACTCGGCCACTTCGCGCTGATTCTGGTGTTCACGCTCGCGTTGATGCTCGGGGCAATACCGCTCATCGGCGCTGCTCGCGGATATCAGGCATGGATGCGCGCGTCGTTCTCTCTCGCGGCCGGCGTTGCGGTGTTTGCCGCGCTTTCGTTCGGTTGCCTCGTGTACGCGTTCGTCACCGACGATTTTTCGGTGCGCTACGCCGCGACGAATTCGAACTCGCTGCTGCCGCTCTACTACAAGGTTGCCGCGGTGTGGGGCGCGCACGAAGGGTCGTTCCTGTTGTGGATTCTCATTGCGTCGCTGTGGACGCTCGCGGTTGCAACGTTCAGTCGACACCTGCCGCTGCCGATGATCAGCCGCGTGCTGGCCGTAATGGGCTGGCTCGCCGCCGGATTCGCAGCGTTTTCGCTGTTCACCAGCAACCCATTCGCGCGTGCGTTGCCGATCGCGCCGACCGAAGGATCCGACCTCAATCCGTTGCTGCAGGACTTCGGTCTGACGATCCATCCACCGATTCTCTACGCCGGCTATGTCGGATTTTCAGTGACGTTTGCCTTTGCACTCGCTGCCTTGATGACCGGCCGTCTCGATGCGGCATGGGCACGCTGGTCGCGTCCCTGGACAAACGTCGCGTGGGCGTTCCTCGGCGTCGGCATCGCGCTCGGTAGCTGGTGGGCTTACTACGAACTCGGCTGGGGCGGCTGGTGGTTCTGGGATCCGGTGGAGAACGCCTCGTTCATGCCGTGGTTGATGGGTACCGCCCTCGTG
>CAZLDA010000355.1:0-4909 GCA_964557875.1 uncultured Pseudomonadales bacterium
GTATCTCGCCAAGACGCTGACGGCCGAAGGGAAACACGAGGAGGCACTCGCCATACTGCAACAAGAAAGCGACGAATCGATTCGCCTCCTGTTGCTGCCTTTGGTGTTGGACCGGTTGGGCCGCAGAGCCGAGGCAGACGCGGCGCTGAAAGCGCAGATAGCGCAGTGGGGTGAAGTCGACGCGTACTGTGTGGCGGGGACGTACGCCAACCGCGGCGATCACGCCGCCGCGCTTCAATGGTTGGAGCGAGCCTACCAGCACAGCTCAGGGTTGAACGAAATACTCAGCGAACCCATGTACCGCGAAGAACCCTACCGTGCGTTCCTGCGCAAGATGAACCTGGCGGACGAAGCCGCTCTACTCGCTACAGCGTCACAAAAGAGTTGATTGGACGACAGCCGCGTCAGTTCAGATGCACTCATCCAAGACCGACTGATCGCGATTCTCAGTTTCCCGGTGTGGCGAGTCGTTGCACAGGAGCCGTCGCGATGTCGCGGGTCTTTCGTCGCCCCATCACCAGATAAAACGTCGGCAACACGAACAGCGTGAACAGCGTGCCCACCAGCATGCCGGCCGCGATCATCAACCCGATGGCGTAACGCGCGTTGGCACCGGCGCCGTACGCGGTGAGCAATGGAAACACCCCCAATGCCGTAGCGAACGTAGTCATCAGGATCGGCCGCAGCCGCATCCCCGCCGCCTCGAGCACCGCCGTGCGCCGGTCCGCGCCTTCGCGCAGCCGGTTGTTCGCGAAGTCCACGATCAATATGCCGTGCTTGCTGATGAGCCCGATCAGCGTCAGCAGGCCGACCTGCGTGTAGATGTTCAACGTCGTCATGCCCATGGCCAGCGGCACCAGCGCGCCGAAGATCGACAGCGGCACGCTGACGAGCACGATGAGGGGATCGCGGAAGCTGTTGAACTGCGCCGACAACACCAGATAGATGAACACCAGCGAGCTGCCGAACAGCAGCAGGAAACTCTGGCTCTCCTGCACGAACCGTCGCGATTCGCCCATGTGGTCCACCCGATATCCCGTCGGCGCCACTTCCTTCAACGCCTTGTCGAGGTACGCGAGCCCGTCGCCGAGCGAATTCGGCGGCAGCACCATGCCTTGAATGGTCACGCTGTTGAGCTGCTGGAACTGCCGCAACGTGTTCGGTTTCACTTCCTGCGTAAGCCGGATCACCGTGCTCAGCGGCACCAGCGTGCCGCTCTCGGTGCGCAGGTAGTAACGCTCGAGCCACTCCTTCGTGAGACGGAAGCCGCGATCGGCCTGCGGAATCACCTTGTAGCTGCGACCTTCGAGACTGAAACGGTTGGTTTCCACCTCGCCCAGCATGATCTGCAACGTGCGGCCGATGTCTTCCATCGATATGCCCAGGCGCGCGGCGAGCTCACGGTCGATGCTGACGCCTACTTCAGGGCGCGAAAAACGCAGATCTTTGCTGACAAACGCAAACACGCCCGATTGCCGTGCCTTCACCAGCACCTCGTCTGCGACGCGATCGAGATCCTGATAGCCGACGTTTCCGGATATCACGAATTGCACGGGCAAACCGCCCGACGCGCCGGGCAAGCCGCCTTCGGCAAACGTGAAGATCTCGAGGCCGCTGATGCCGTCGTACTTGCGCTGTATCTCCTGCCGGACTTCTTCGAGGCTGCGTTCGCGCTCGCTCCACGGTTTAAGCTGGAGACCGCCGAACACCGAAGTCGGCCGGTTCACCTGCCAGGAGCTGACTACCTCCGGTACGGTGCGCCACGCTGCAACCGTCTGGTCGAGGAAATACGTGGTGTATTCGAGGCTGCCGTAATCGGGCGGCGTCGCCATCGCAAAGATGTTGCCGCTGTCTTCTTCGGGCGCGAGTTCGCGCTGTGCGAGCTGATAGAACACCGGCAGGCTCGCGAGCACCACCGCCCCAAACAACATCACTGCGCCGCGGTTGTCGAGGCAATGGGCGAGCCAGTGCTCGTAACGCTGGTGCAGCGTACGAAAGCGCGCGTCGAGCCAGCTCGCCGCGGCGCCCTGGTGATCGTGATCCTTCAGCAGATATGCGCACATCATCGGCGACAGAACGAGCGCGATGACGCCCGAGATGACCACCGCCCCGGCGAGCGTCAGCGCAAACTCGCTGAAGAGCACACCGGAGAGCCCGCCAAGGAAACCAATCGGCAGAAACACCGCGACCAGCGTCAGCGTCATCGCGATCACCGGTGTCGCCACCTCGCGCGCGCCGGCGAGCGCGGCATCGAACGGCTGTTTGCCGTCTTCGATGTGACGGTGCACGTTCTCGACGACGACGATCGCATCGTCCACCACTAACCCGATGGCGATCACCATCGCGAGCAACGTCAGCAGATTGATGGAAAACCCCATCATCCAGATCAGGAACAGCACGGTGGTGAGCGACAACGGAATGGCAATGATCGGAATCGCGACCACGCGGAACGACCCCAGGAACAGGAAGATCACCAGCACGACGATGAGCGACGCCTCGATCAGCGTGCGCATCACTTCCTTCAATGCCTCGCTGATGTAGATCGCCGCATCCGCGTCCATGAAGATCGACATGTCGGCGGGAAGCTGCGTGTTCAGCTCTTTCACCCCCTTCTTCACGCGCGCCGCCACTTCGAGAGGATTGGCACCGGGCGCCTCGGTAATGGAGATGAATACCGTTTCCTTGCCGCTGGAATACTGCGCCGACTCGTAGGTTTCGCTCGCGAGTTCCACCTTCGCGACATCACCCACCGTCACACGCCGGTCGCCGTCCTGCCGAACGACGATTGCGGCAAACCGTTCCGGATCCTCGAGGTCGGTCTTCGCATCCACACTCGCGCGCACGTATTCGCCGCGCGTCGTCCCGGCAGCGGAGATGTAGTTGTTGCGGCGTACGGCGTCGTCCACATCCATTGCGGTAACGCCGAACGCGGCCATCTTCGTGGGATTCAACCAGATGCGCATCGCGAAGTTGCCGCTGCCGAGCACGTTCGCCTCGCCCACGCCTTCCACCGTGGCGAGCACCGGCTGGATGAAGCGCGTCGCGTAATCGGCCCGCTGCTGCACGCTCATCTCGTCCGAGATCAGCGCCATGTACATCATCGCGTCGCCGCCGGTGCCGTTGGTGACGATCGGGTCTTCGACTTCGCGCGGCAGTTCGAAGCGCGCCTCGTTCACCTTGGTGATGACCTCGGTGAGAACTTGCGTCGAGTCCTCGCCTAGCCGCACGTTCGCCTCGATCTCCGAAACGCCGGGATCGCTCTGCGACGTAATGAACTCCACGCCTTTGGCCGCCGCGATGCGGCGCTGCAGCGGCGTAGTCACAAACCCCTGCACGGTGTCGGCAGACGCGCCCGGGTACACAGTTCTGATGAAGATGACGCTCTTCTCCACCTCCGGGTATTGGCGCAGCGAAAGCTGCGTGCCGGCCTGAATGCCCACCAGCAGCATGACGGCGCTCAACACGAGCGCCAGTACCGGCCGTTGCACGAACAGATCGGTGAAGCGCGCCTTCTGCGCTGTCATAGCTGCACGCTCTCGTCGACTACCACGTGCACACCGCGGAACAGTTTGTTCTGCCCCACGCTCACCACTTTATCGCCCTCGCGTATGCCGTCGAGCACCGCTACACGCCCGTCGCGCACCTTGCCGCCGCGCACCACTCGCGCGTTCGCAGTGAGCGCGCCGCCTTCGGTGGGTTCGATCACATAGACGGTGTCGCCCTGCAGCGAGTACGTCATCGCCGTCTCGGGAATGGTGATCACCTCGCGCTTATCGCCGAGATCGACGTCGATCTCGGCGAACATGCCGGGAAGCAAACCGCTGTTCTTCTCGAGATTCGCGCGCACCAGCACGTTGCGCGTGTTCGGGTCGATGCGCGAATCCACCGCAGTGACCACCGCGCCGAACTTGCGATCCGGATACGCATCGACATGCACCGCCACCTGCAGCCCGGCGCGCAACTGCGGCGCGTAACGCGCCGGCAGGGTGAAGTCGATTTCCAGTTCCGAGTGATCCTGCAGCGTCGCGATCACGGTGCCGGGCGAAAGATAGTCCCCAACGTCCACCTTCTTGATGCCGATGGTGCCGTCGAACGGCGCCTCAATGCGTTTGTTGGCGATCCGCGCTTCGGTCTCGGCAAGCTGCGCGCGTGCACGCTCGAGGTCGGCGCGCGTGCGATCGAACTGCGTTTGCGGAATGCTGCGGCGCTCCACCAGCTTCTCGTCGCGTTCGTACAACAATTCGGCCAGTTCGAGCGCGGCGGCCTGATTGCGACGGCTCGCCAGCTCTTCCTTGTTGTTCAGCACCACGAGCGGCTGCCCCGCCTTCACGTGATCGCCCGACGCAAAACGGATTTCGATGATCTCGCCGCTGGTTTCCGACGTGAGTTCCACGCCGCGAACCGCCTGAATGGTGCCGACAGCGCTCAGCGTCTCGTTCCAGGTTTCGAGCTTCGCCACCGACGCGGCAATCGTTACCGGCGGCGGCGTGAAATCCATGCTCGCGAACGCGCTGAAGCGTTTGTACAGGTAGCCGCCGATCGATCCGAAGAGGACCAGCAACGGGGCAATTGCAACGGCGTAGGCCTTCATGTCCGGCGATGATCGTGGGTATCGATGCGGTGACTGCGAAAAGGCCGCGCCACCATAACATCGCCACTGTCGTCCTGCATGTCGGCCTGCAGTCGGCCGCCGCTCCCACCAACAACCTCACATGAGCGCGGCCACCACCCGTTCGAAGTCCGCGAACTCACGCACGCCGCAGTCGGGACACGTGTGCGCAGGATCGATTCGGTCGATCGGCGTGCCGGGCGCCAGGCCGTCGTGCGCGTCGCCGATCGACTCGTCGTAGGTGTAACCGCAGCCGGGACATCGATGAGTTGCCGTCGCCGTTACGCAGCCGCCAGATTC
>CAZLDA010000356.1:0-4894 GCA_964557875.1 uncultured Pseudomonadales bacterium
TCGGCGCGGACTTCTTCTGTTCGAATTCGTCTGGCGCCGTAGACATCGATCAGCCTCGCATTACGGCAGTACTTCCGGCGTGAACTGCAACTGCAGCGGACCACCGCCGCCCACCGCATCGAGCAGCACGCCGGTGTAGACGCCGCCGGCGTCCACCGAAATCCGATCGGGGCCGAACAGCTGCACGGTGGTGCCCGAACGGGTAACGAACAAATCGTATGAAGCCGGCGTGAGATTCACCGAACTGCTCGACAGCAGCGCACCGTTCGCGAGGATCGGTGAGGCGTCGGAAATCGGCTGACCCGGCGAAGTGAGATAAACATCAACCGTGCCCGCGCTGGGTGCCGTCTGCACGAAGCGGAACTGAGCTTGTCCGGAGATGCTGCGTTGGCTATCGACCACCGTGCCGGCGGCCGCGGTGTCGGAAGCGTCGAGCCCCGACGCGTAAATGGAACGCGCCTGCCCACCGACTACTGCCGTCGTTCCGGTTGCGATGATCGTGCCGGGCTGGCCCGCCGGCGTCACGTTGGCGGTGAACGACCCGTTCGTAACCGCGAGGCTGTAGGCCGTCGTGTCGCCGTACGCGACGTTCTGAAACAACGGTGTGCCGGCCGGGGCGCCGAGATACACATCCACCAACGGTGCGTCGGGAATCATGTTCGCGAAACGCAACGCGCCCTGCATGGTCTGGTTCGGGAAGTTCTCGACACCGAGTGTCGTCAGATTTGCCACGCGCGGTGATTCGCCGGTAGGACCGAAGTTATCGAGTAACAGATAGATAGAGCGCTGGAATCTTGCGACCGTAAACGATCCGGAATCGAACAACACCGTTTTAGTACCCGTCGGGGTTACGCGCACGCGGTACGACAGAGCCGGGTCGAGCTGCGTCAGCGACGTCAGCTGGCTGAAGCTGAGTGTCGCGGTCGGGCTCGCGGCATCGAGGTCCGCGGCCGCCTCGGTGACATAAACATCCACCGTTCCGGCCGACGTCGAGCCATGCAGGATCTGATAGTCCGGCGGCGGGAACTGCGAGGGTTTGCTGGGATCGACGCCGAAGCCGATCTCGATGTTGTTGATCCGCACCAGCTGCGGACTCGCGACCGGACCGATCATGATGAACGAGAACTCATCCTGGTCCGTGAGGTTGGTGGGTTCGTTGTTCACGAGCGTAGTCGCCACGTCGTTCGGGGGCGTCAGCAGAATGTTCATCACGTACTGCCCCACCAGGTTCTGGGCCAGCGCCGTCGATTCGCCGAATTGACTTGCGCCGAAGATCGAGTTGCTGAGGAACGACGTCATGCGACCGGCATCGGGCATCACGTTGGCGACTCTGATGGAGCCCTGACGCGGCAATACGACAGGCGCGTTGCCGTCGTCCTCGCCGCTCGCCCCGCAACCCGATAGCGCGCCGAGCAGCATGCCCGACAGCACCATCGCGACAACCCTGTTCCTCATCGAACGCTCCATCACTTGAATCGGTAGGCTTAAATCGGTCGTTAGAAGGGGGTGACTACGATTTGATACGGCGGCCCCCCGCCGGCCGCATCGATCGCATAAACCGTGTAGATGCCGCCGTTCTCGATCGTGAGTGGAACCGGTCCGGCAATCGCCGTAGTAGACGCGGTGGCAGTGAACGCGACGTCGTAGTTGCCCGCCGACGCAACCGCACTCGCAATCGACAGCAGGGGTTGGTTGACGACCTTCGCGGTTGCGCCGGCGAGGCTGCCGCCGGCCGCGATCAGGAACATGTCGGGCTGCGCGCTCGACGGTGCCGCGTTGATGATGTGCAGCTGCCCTTCGGAACTGATCGGCCGCGTGTTGTCGACGCTCGTGCGCGACACCACGACGCCGCCAGCCTTTGTCAGCACGAGCGTGCGCGTTTCACCCGCCGTCACGATCACGCTGCCCGTGAACAACACCGTGGCCGGATCACCCGCGGCGGTCAACGTGCAGTTGAGGGTACCGGGCGCGAACTGCTGTGCCGCTGCCACCGTACCGAACGTCACGCCGGCGAATGCCGGTGTCCCGGTGGCGGGACCGATGTAGAGATCCGCCGATGGCAGATCGGGAATCATGTTCGCCACCCGAAACGCGACCGGCAGCACTTCGTTCGGAAAATTGGTCGAGCCCTGGTTGCTCAGCTGCACGACGCGAAATCCGGAACCGCCCGGGCCGTAATAGTTGATCACCACGAATATCGAGCGCGTCAGGTCGCTGATCGGAAATACGCCGGAGTCGTAGAGCACCGTCGTGCCGCCCGCCTCAGTGACGCGAAGACGGTAGTTCGTGCCGGAGGGCACTGTCGTCAGATCCGACACCTGGTCAAACGCAACCGTTGCAAGCTTCGGCGACGTCGCGATGTCCGCGGCGGCATCGGTGAGATAAACGTCGAGCGACTGGTTCTGGACCGTTTGCATCACCTGAACTTCGGCATTGCCGGCAGCGATGTTGGGCACCGGGTTCAGGACCGTGTTGGTGTGCCTGTCGCTCAGCGTGCCGACGATGAACACGGTCGCTTGTTCGCTGGTATTCACGGTGACCTGTTCTTTGCCGATCAGTGTCACCGTCTTGGCGTCCGGGTCGACGTACTGCACGTTGATCGCGTACTTGCCGGTCACCAGTTGCTGCAGCGCGGTTGCCTGCCCGAACGACACGCTCGTCAACGTGGCGCCGTCGAGACCCGCCAGTAATGTCGGGCTGTCAGGCAAGGTATTCACCAGCCGCAGGAACCCGGTGGTGATCGGTTTGTTCGTGCCGGTGCCGTTACCGTCGTAGCCGCTGCCGCCGCAACTCGCGAGAAGGACGCTCGCACACACCGCCCACAGGCAGCGCAATACGCAAGCGCGATTCGACACGGCGCAGTTCGACACGAGATGGCCCCTTCGCAGAAAGCGCGCAAGTATACCCGCGAAGCTTCGATAGCGTAGGCGGTCGACGCGAGGGTTCTCCCACTCGAAGTGGGCATTCGAAAGCGCGAGGCCGCGTTTGGAGAGCGCGTTTGAAGAGTTCGCAGCGGCAGTGATACAACCCCGCGCCTGACCTTCAAGACATCACTCGGGACACCACAGCCAGATGAGCTACCAGCACCTTTCGATCGAGCAACACGGGCCGATTGCCGTCGTCACGTTCAATCGGCCGGAACGCGCCAACGCGCTCAACTACGCACACCTCGCAGAGATCGAGCAGGCTGCCCTGTCCTTCCGCGACGACGCGCAAACACGCGCCATTGTTTTCACCGGCGCCGGCAAACACTTTTCTTCGGGGGCCGATCTCACCGACCCCGGCGAGGAATACCGGGTACCGATGGTGTTGCGCCGGCGGCGCACGCGCATCGGTGAGCGCGTCATCCACGCGTTGCACGACATCGACCAGATCACCATCGCGGCATGGAACGGCGCGGCGATGGGCGGTGGCGCGTGCATCGCCACGGCGCTCGATTTCCGCGTCGGCGCCGACGACTGTTTCATGCAGTACCCCGAGATCGACATCGGCCTCAACCTGATGTGGCAGAGCCTGCCGCTGTGCACGCGTCTGGTCGGCGCGGCGCGCGCAAAACGCCTGGTCGCGGGTGGCGAACGCGTCCACGCCCCAACGTTATTGCAATGGGGCGCGCTGGATGAACTGGTGCCGCGCGCGGAGTTGCTGACACGCGCACTCGCGATGGCGGAACACTACGCGGCCAAACCACCGATCGCGGTGCAGATGATCAAACGCAGCGTCAACGCGATCGAAGCCGCGCTCGACCATTCGCTGATGCACATGGACGCCGATCAGAATCTGTTGACGCAGACCACCGATGATCGACGCACCGCCGCTGCTACTTATCGAAGCGGCCGCAAGCCGGAGTTCAAAGGGGACTGAGCGCGGCGGCGCTTTTTTCAACACGGCAGGCGGGATATGCGCCGGTCGTTGAATAGAAGTAGCATCGTTGCTCGTTCTAAAAAACGTGGAGATACGATCCATGGCCAGCAACGCACCCGACCAAACCTCTTCAAGTGAAGCCGTAGACGATCACAACGCCTGGCGGCTCGACACGCCCGGCGCCGCCGGCTGGAAGCGCACCGCGCGCGCCGACGATCCGAACAAATTCTTCATCGTGTCGGCCGACTGCCACGTGCAGGAACCGAACGACCTCTGGGTGCAACGGATGCCCAAAGACATGCACCACCGTCTTCCGGGTGTCAGCGTGCAGCCGGATGGCGCGAAGTTTCAGAAGACCGAAGGGTTCCGGCCGATCCGCATTCGCGACGTGCCGTTCGAGGGTGAAGACCGGTTGCGCAACCAATCCGGCAAAACGCCGGAAGAACGTCTGAAAGACCTCGCCGCCGACGGCGTCGATTGCGAGGTGCTGTTCCCGAACAAAGGGCTCGCGATGTGGGCCACGCCCGACGCGAAGTTCAGCCAGGCGATGTGTCGCGCGTACAACGAGTGGGCGTGGGAAGTATTCGGCCCGTACAACGACCGGCTCGCGCCGATGGCGTGCATCGCAACCGGCGACATCGAGGGCGCGATTGCCGAAGTGCAGCGCACAGCCAAGCTCGGCTTCAAAGGTCTGTCGCTGCCGTGCAAGCCGGTGTGGGGCTCACCGAACCACGAAGATCTGAACTACAACCTGCCTGAACTCGATCCGCTGTGGGCGGCTATTCAGGACGCCGACATGCCGTTCACGTTCCACGTCTCGACCGGCCGCGATCCGCGGACCGCGCGCGGCAACGGCGGCGCCGTCATCAACTACGCGGTGCATTCGCTCGCACCGACCATGGAACCGATCGTGAACATCTGCGCGTCCGGCGTACTCGAGCGCTTCCCGAAGCTGCGCTTCGGCAGCATCGAAGCGGGCATCGGCTGGGTGCCGTGGGCGCTGACGGCGATGGACGAGGCGTATCGCAAACAT